>DASSAV010000108.1:0-10141 GCA_035699265.1 Rhodothermales bacterium | reverse complement strand
GCCTCGGTGGGCGGGTTGAATGCCCCGACGAAGGCGATTTCCGGTTTCAGGAAATAGCCGGTCTCGCGCTCTACAGTCTCCTGCACGTAGGCGATCAGGGCGCGTACGTCGGATGCCGTGGCGCCGCCCCGGTTGATCATGATGTTGGCGTGGCGGTGCGTGATCTCCGCCCCGCCGATGCGCGTGCCCTTGAGCCCGCACTGGTCGATGAGCCGCCCCGCCCCGATGCCCTCGATCTTCTGGAAGATGGAACCCGCGCTGGGTTCGGTGTCGAGGGGCGGGTGCCGCTCGCGGCGCCACTTCAGGTTTTCCTCCATGACGTAGCGCATGCGCTCCTTGTCGCCGGGCGCCAGTTGAAACGTTGCGGAGAGCACGACGTCCTTGCGGTCGTGCAGGATGGAGTAGTCGTATCCGAAGTTGAAGTAGTCCACCCCCACCGTCCTGCGCTCGCCCTCCTCGGTGAGCAGTTCCGCCTCGTGCAGCATCTCGGCGATGAACATGGTCCGCTCGCGCTCGGGGGGAGGGGAGAGGAAGTGCAGGTTCTGCCAGAGCGCCCCGCCGACGGTCGATGGGATGCCGACGTAGTGCTCCAGCCCGGATAGCCCGTGTTCCACCGCCAGGTTGATGAGGTCGGGGAATACGACGGCCCCGCTTTCCGTCCAGAGTTGGTGCTTGGCCGCATCGATCTTGGTATGCCGGGCGCCGCTCCGGATGACCAGGCCCCGGTATCCTGCGTCGCCGACGAGGATGTTGGCTCCGAGGCCGAGCAGGAAGAAATGGACGTCGTGCTCGCGTGCGATGCGGATGGCCGTCGCCAGCTCGTCCGCCGTCTGTGCAGAGAAGAAAAGGTCGGCCGGGCCGCCGATCTTGAAAGTGGTATAGGGGGCCAGGATCTCGTCGCGCCGCAGCCGCTCGTCGCCGAATGCGTCGCGGAGTGCCTTAAAGGCGGCAGGTTCAACGGAATCCGGTCTCGGTCGGGGCATGGTGCAGCGTCTGTAGTCGTCGTGTGCGGGCGCGAAGTGCTCCCAGTACCGCGATCCGGGGGTCGGGGTTCGTACCACTCCCAGGCTACGTTCGTTTTGGTACAACTTTTACGAAAGAACGAGGAGTGTGTCGCTGCCGGAAAACCGCCGTCCGGGCCGTAATGAGTATTTGAAGTACGAATGGCCTGGCGACGCCGCAGCAACCCCCTAAACAACTCGCTTTCCTATTTTGACTGTCCAGCCTGTAATAACAACTTCCGGGCTTGGATATTTGGCTTGTCTGAAAAGGCGTACTATATTTATCATCTATTGGATGGAGCGCGCGTCCCCACTCGCCTCCACCTACCCCTATCATCGCCACAGCCACACATCCACATGGACCAGGTCTTTTACCCGAAAGCGTTCAGGACGTAGGGCCGGCATTGCCGGGACCCTTGTTGCCGCGCTGGCGCCTGTGTTCAGATCGGTGTTGCACCCTGCACACCGGTATTCACAGCCGTCCCCGTTCGCTATACGGTGCATCTCCTCCGGCTCGTCGCTCGTGTTCCCCTTGTAGAAGGAGGGCGCGTGCAGCGTGGTCCGGGTTTCGAGACGGCCTCCCGCAAGCGTTCTAAGCCGGCACCTCGCGAACGGCGTCAGTTCGATCCGATGGCTACATTCAAAAGACTCGCAACAAGATCACGATAGGAGAACGCTTCACGACACTCTTGCTACCGCCAATCCCAACCGCCGCATGCTACCTGGCAATGGACAGCCGCCCGGCTGTCTCCGCCGGGGCGGCGTCGAAGCACAGGTCCGGCTTACCGCCAGGATCTGACTCCGTTTCGGATAGCAGGCATCAGTAGTCGTGTTCGTCCTTCAATTTTGACGGATTTGCGCCGATACACGTGTAAGGCGCACATCCGGCAGCCCCCGACACGCTATACAGCTAAGCCAAACATTACACTACCAGAGGAGGTAACCTTATGTTACGCAAATGGGGTACGCTCGTGCTCTTCCTGCTGGCCACACCAGCCCTCCTTCTTGCCCAGAGCACTGGCAAGATTGCAGGCACGGTCGTGGATGCCGAGACGGGCGAAACGCTCCCCGGCGCCAGCGTAATTCTGGAAGGGACGACCCTGGGCGCGGCGACGGACATCGACGGTGAATACCAGATCTTCGAGGTTCCGCCGGGCATCTATACCGTCGTAGCGAGCTACACCGGCTATGCAACGGAGCGCCGCGCGAACGTCGAGATCATCTCGGGCATCACCAATCGCCTGGAATTCTCGCTTCGCCCTGCCACTGCCGAACTCGCGGAAATCCAGGTGGTCGCGGAGCGCCCGCTCGTCAACCCGACGGCCACCAACGCCGTCCGGCGGCTCGGCGCAGAGCAGATCACGTCGCTGCCGACGCGCGACCCCTCCACCTACTACGCCATCCAGCCCGGCGTCACCGTGCTGAATGACGAGGTCTACATCCGCGGCGGCCGCCCCGACGAAACGCAATTCCTCCTCGAAGGCATGACCTCTCGTAGCGTTGTGGGCGCAGACAACGTGATCCCGGTCATCCCGGAAGCGTTGGAAGAGGTGCAGGTGCTCGCCGGCGGCTACAGCGCAGAGTATGGCGGCGCCAACGCCGGCATCGTGCAGCAGGTGCTCCGTACCGGCGGATCCAAGCTGAGCGCCCTCGTTCAGTACGAGACCGACGGCGCAGCCTCGGCGGTCGACGCGTACTCGTATGGGTACAACAACCTGACGGCCACCCTCGGTGGCCCCCTGGCTACGCAGAAGATCCGTTTCTTCGGCGCACTCAACTACGAGCACACAGACAACACCAACCCGATGTTCTGGTACGGTGCCGATCTGGGTACTCCGGTCGATGTGCTGACACGCCCCGATCCCAAGGACGCAAACGCAATATTGCCAGACACGGCCTATAAAGCGCTGACCCTCGAGGACGGGACGCTCCCCGGCGTCCAGCGTCCGGGCGAGCGGCTGAAGCTGAACGGTACGCTCCTCTTTGACCTCAGCCCCCTCCGCGTGCGCGTCAGCTACGCCCAGGTCAGCGGTCATCGCAGGTTGAATGATACTCCCGTCTTCAACTTCTTCAACCAGGAGAGAATACAGAAGCGGGACGATTTCTCCCGCCTCGCCAGCGTGCAGGCGACCTACTTTCTGTCCAACAAGACGTACCTCCAGGGCGCCGCGGGCTTCTTCGATTACAATTTCGAGATATATGACCCGCTCTTCGGGAAGCCGACCGTCCGGGCCGAGGGCGGCGTCGTCCCCGACCTGGTGAACTGGTACAATCAGGAAGCGGTGAGAAAGCAGCTTGAAGGCGATCCGGCAAAGGCCGCCCTCTACACGAAATACTGGAACAACCAGTGGACCGACCCGGACAACTATATCTTCAATGCGTTCGACTTTGCGCGGCCAGGCGCGGTGGACGGCTCCTATCAGAAGCGGACCCAGTCCTACTACGACCTCCAACTCTCACTGACCTCTCAGATCCAGAACCATTACCTGGTGGCCGGCACCAACTATCGGTTCTGGCGCGTGCGCAACTACGCTTTCAACGGCTCCAGTTTCGCCTCCTTAATCGACAAGGACTCTACCTATCTGGATGCCATCAAAGCGGAATCTCCGGACGTAGCCCGGAAAATTCGTCAGGATGCCCTGGGCGGGTACGGCTACGACGAGTTCATGAACGAGGTCAACGACGGAGCCAACGGCCCGAAGCGTCCGTTGACGGCAGCAGTCTACGTGAACGACCGTATCGAGTTCAATGACATCATCCTGAACGCGGGACTCCGGTACGACTACTTCGATATGGATCTCTTCGATATCGACGACCCGGCCAACCCGGACGTGGATCTCAATGCCGTGACTATCGGCGGGCTGCGGAATGCGCCCGGCAAGGGCTATCTCCAGCCTCGCCTCGGCATGTCCTTCCCGGTGACGGACCAGACGGCGTTTCACCTCCAGTACGGCAAGTTCGCCCAGATGCCGGATATGACCTTCGTCTATCGCAGTATCCCCTTCCTCGTGCAGTCGTTCGCCGGGAAGTTCTTTGTCGCCAACCCCTTCGCTTGGGACCTCGACCCGATCCGCTCGACGCAGTATGAGATCGGCGTGGGCCATCAGTTCACGGACTTCGCTGCCTTCGACGTGACGGCCTTCTACCGGAAGACGCAGGGGCAGTTGGAGATCGTCCGCCAGGAGACTGAAGCCGGGTCCCAGGCCGCCGACTATAACGTGTATCAAAACGGCGACTTCGCCATCGCGCGCGGCGTGGAACTGAGCCTCCGCACCCGCCGCATCCACGACTTCATGGCGATGTTCAACTACACGCTCACAGACGCGAAGGGCACTAACTCGGAGCCCGGCGGACAGGTCGCAGCCCTGGAGAACGGCTCACAGCCGCCAACGCTTATCCAGCCCCTCTCCTTCGAGGAGCGTCACCGTGGATCCATCATTCTGGATTACCACAGCGGCGAAGGGACACCTCTCACCGAGAACTGGGTGGTCGACCTCCTGACCATATTCCACAGCGGTCACCGCTTTACCCACAGCGGCGGCAGCATCGGCCAGCAGTCTCCCGCCGACGCGGGTCTTCTGGATACCGGCGATCCCCGCAGCCGCGTTCCTCTGGAACCGCTCAACGCCTCCGTCGCGCCCTGGTACTTCAAT
This sequence comes from Rhodothermales bacterium, assembly GCA_035699265.1. Classification (GTDB taxonomy): domain Bacteria; phylum Bacteroidota; class Rhodothermia; order Rhodothermales; family DASSAV01; genus DASSAV01. The sequence goes on along the minus strand of DASSAV010000108.1, from coordinate 5,487 downwards.
ACCGACCTCCGCGTGGAGAAGGGCTTCGACTTCGGCGGCGTCCGAACCACGGTCTACGGATACGTCACCAATCTGCTCAACCGCAAGAACGTGCTGAACGTCTACCTGCGGAGCGGCAGCCCCTATTCCGACAACTTCCTGACCACGCCGGAGCTCAGCGAGAAGATCATCGCCGGCCAGGGACCCGAGTACGTGAAGTACTACCAGGCGCTCAATCTCCAGAATCGCCAGTCCTATATCGGCGCCACTGGGAACGATCTTTTTGCTCAACCACGGCAGTTTCGCCTCGGCGTTCGCGTCGATTTCTAGAGCCTTAGGTGAGTTGATTCTCGCGACCAACAAATACACGAGGAAATATGCATAGGCTGAAAAAAGGCCAATTCCTGCTCCTGTGCCTGTTCCTGGCTTCCGGCCTGCTCGCTGAACAGGGTATGGCCCAGATCCCGGACAAGGCAGCACTGAGCCGACAGGCCCCCGCCCGCACGGCCTCCTCCCAGGCTGCCGAAGATTACTCGAGCGAGATGGTCCTCGACGTCAACAATATGGCGACCTGGATTCAGCGAGACGGGTTCTTCAACTGGATCTCTCCCTACGGCGTCTTCAACGTCGACTACCCGAAAGGAACGGCGGGGCCTGTCTTCGCACAGGGCATCGTCTGGGGTGGTGTCGTGGATGATGGTACCGACCGCGAGGTCCGCGTCGGTGGCGCCACCTACCAGACCGGGCTCACCCCAGGCAAAATTCTCCCCGCCAATGGGGGCAAGGTTACGGGCGCCGACGATCCCAACAATCTCGCCAAGTATCACGTCTGGCGCGTCAATAAGGCGTGGAAGACGCTCGACTACACCGCCGCCGCCGCGGAGTTCTATGGTGTGCCCCTCGGCGACGTCTCGGACGACCAGCGCAGCCAACTCCGCGCCTGGTACGAGTACGACTGGAACAACTGGCCGGCCGACATGGGAGCGCCCTTCCAGGACAACAATGGAGATGGCGCCTACCAGGCTGCCACCGATGCCAACGGCAATGGCGTCTACGAGCCGGAAGAGGGTGATATCCCCGGCTTTCCTGGTGCTGACCAGACCATCTGGCTCGTTACGAACGACCTCACGAAAGCCGAAAGTCTCTACGGCGCCGACCCGATTGGGCTCGAATACCAACTCACCCTGTGGGGGTACAACTTCCCCTCGTCAGCGCCGCTGGGGAACATTAGCTTCGCCAGGGCACGGCTGATCTACCGCGGTACGCCGACCACGCCTGCAGGCACGAAGGTCGACTCCATGTACGTCGTGCAGTGGGCGGATGCGGATGTGGGCGATGCGGGCGACGACTTCGCCGGCACCGACACGACCCTCTCGCTTGGCTATGCCTACAACGCAGGCACGACCGATGCGACCTACGCCGCGTTCGGCCTGGCGCCGCCCGCCGTCGGATGGGACTTCTTCAAGGGTCCCGTAAACGCCGAAGGCGACACGCTCGGCATGACTGCCTTCGTGTACTTCGCCGCCGGATCTACTATCAATGACCCGGAACTGGGCAACTACAATGGCTCGCTGGAGTGGTTCAACCTGATGCGCGGTCTCAAGCCCGACCCGAAATACCCGGCGGGTGTGCCCTTCATCAACCCGCTGACGGGTGAAAACACCAAGTTTACCCTGGCGGGCGACCCCGTCACCGGAACGGGTTCTATTGACGGGCAGGAGTTGCCGCCCGGTGACCGCCGCCTCGTCCTGTCTTCCGGCCCGTTCACCATGAATCTCGGCGATACGACAGATGTAGTCATCGGCCAGATAGGAGCCCTCGGCACGAGCAATCTCTCCAGCGTGAGTCTGCTGAAGTTCTACGACCAGTCTGCCCAGTTCGCCTTCGACAACGGCTTCCAGATCCCGTCCCCACCAACGGTACCTCCATTAAGCGTCGTCGAACAGGATGAAGAGGTCGTTCTGAACTGGGGAAATGATCTGGACGAGGTTGCCAAGACGGAGAACTTCCTGACCACGGATTTCAAGTTTGAGGGATACAACGTTTACCAGCTCCCCTCCGCCTCCGCGCCCATTACGGCGGGGGTGAAGCTCGCCAGCTTCGACGTGGTCGATAATTACACGGTCGTTAACGATAAGGTATTCGACCCGGAAACAGGCTTCGTGGTCTACAAGCCGGTGCTCGTGCTGAAGAACCTTGGCCTTCAGCGATATCTGGCCGTAACGCAGGACGCCATCCGCAATCGCCCCCTGGCGAACGGCGTTACCTACTACTTTGCCGTCACGGCTTTCGGTGTGCTGAAGGAGCCGGATCCCGATGCACCGACCAGCATTCTCGAAAGCACACCCACGGTGGTCACCGCCGTACCGCAGCCTGCAAAACCGGGCGTGACGGAAGCGCCGACGCCGGGAACCGGCGTGACCGTCACACACACGGCCGGAGTTTCGACTGACGAACCGATTATAAAGACGGTGGATGCTACCAAGCTCGTAAGCGGCAACTATGAGATCCGCTTCGGATATTACAACCCCGCGACCGGAACCGTGGCCGACACGCTCGGCGTTGCTGACACGCTTAAGACCACAGAAGGCGTATTTGAAGCGGAGAGTTGGGGCGAGGGTAGCAACCTGAGCGTCGGTTCTCCCTTCCCAATCCGGTGGGCGTTGTTTAGTGGCGACACCCAGGTGTCTGGCTGGCTGCCTGAGATCATGCCGGGCGGCCCAGTTCCCGAAACCGCCGCGCCGATCATTAACGGTGTGCAAATCTATGTGCCTGTCGAGATACTCGGCATCGCCAGTGAGGAATTCACCAACAACGATCAGCGCTGGGTAACAGGCTTCACTGGTTTCGGCCTTTCCGGCTTTTTCGGAGGTGCTGATGTAGGGCAGAACTTCCTGGGAAGCACCTTGCCACCCGACCAGGTCAAGCCCGTGTTGCTTGAATTTCAGGGTGATACGACGGCTGCTGGTGGATGGGTCGGCCGCGGCAAGGTGTTCGTGCGCGGAGCAACTCCGGCCTATGACATCGCTGGCACAGGATATCTTCCGGTTGCGGCCTACGAATTGAACCCGGACGGCTCCAAGGGGCGCCGTCTGAACACCTCGTTCGTCGAACAGACCGGTTGTATCAATATGCGCTGGGATTTCGACATGCTGCTCGATCCCGAAAGCGACTGCGCCGTGAACGACTACTTCCGTGAGTACCTGCTCATCCACGCGGATGACTACGACGAGGGTGCCAGTTACACGACTCCTGACGATCATTTCACGAATGTGGAGTATGCACTCGTACCGGCACCTCGTGGAACGCACACGTACTTGGAAGCGCCATTTACGATTACTTTCCACCCGGCACTTCCGCCAACACCTGTGGATCAGTACGCGTTCTCGGTGACGGCTCCGCAGGCAGGTGTAGACACGCTGCTCACCGCCAGTGTGGACGACATCAACGTCTTCCCGAACCCGTATATGGGTTTCAGCAGGCTGGAGACCAGCCGGCAGACTAAGTTCGTGACGTTCACGCACCTGCCGGAGAAGGCCACCATCCGCATCTTTACCCTTGCGGGCACCATGGTGCGCACATTGGACCACGACAGCCCCAGCCAGTTCGAGGAGTGGGATCTGACCAACCAGGACGACGTCCCCGTCGCCAGCGGCGTGTACTTCGTGCACGTCGAGACCGACAACGGTGACAAGGTGCTGAAGCTGGCCCTCGTTCAGGAAGAGCAGATCCTCCCGCGGTACTAACAGCTAGGCAAAAGGAGAAAAGAAAATGAAACGGACTATTCTGGTTTTTCTGGTCCTGTTGCTTGGGCTTGGCCGCGAGGTATATGCTCAGGGCGCCCGTAACGGCACCAATGCCGCCGATGAACTCAATATCCCGGTGGATGCCGAGTTCCTGGGCGGCGGCAGCGCGGCCGCGAACGCCACCGGCCTCGCCGGGGTACTCTGGAACCCCGCAGGCCTCGACCGGGCGACAGGCGACGTATCGGTGATGCTCGCGCGCCGCTCCTACTTCAGCGACACCGGCATCAACTTCGCCGCCGTCGGCATGCGCTTCGGGCGGCTGGGCTCGCTCGCGCTGTCCTTACGCAGCTTCGATCTCGGCAGCATCGAGCGGACCGATGAGTTCAACATGGACGGCACCGGAGAGACGTTCTCGCCCACGTTCTTCACGCTGGGCGCCACGTACTCCCGTCAGATGACGGACCGCATCAGCATCGGCGGCACGGCCAACCTCGTGTACGAGAGCTTCTCGAACGTGGGGGCCAGCGGGGTCGCTGTAGACGCAGGCGTGCAGTACCAGGAGTTCCTGGGTGTGCAGGGCCTCCGCATCGGTGTCGCCATCCGCAACATCGGTACGTCCATGCGCTACGACGGATCGTCGCTCCTCCAGCAAGGCCAGTTGAGCGAAGACGACCGTGGTCCGACGCAGTACAAGGTCGTTGCCGCGGCGGCGGATATGCCGACCGTGGTCGACATCGCGGCGAGCTACAACGTGTTCCGCGGCCTGTCCCTCGGCGCCACCTACATGGAGAACACGTACGGGCCGAGCCAGGTTCGCGCCCTGGCCCAGTACGACTTCTACGGGTGGATCACCGCGCGCGCGGCCTACAACTTCGCGGTTGACGATCCGAATCAGCTCGCGATCGATCAGCCCGCCTTCGGCGCTACGTTGAACCTCCAGCAGGCGATCGGCGCGAATCTCGCCCTGGACTACGGCTACATGCCAGCGCAGTTCTTCGGCGCCACCCACGTCTTCGCCATCCGCGGCCAGTTCTGAGCTGATGACCTGACGACATAGAACGCAGCCAGGGGGCCGCCCACACCGGGCGGCCCCTTCGTATTTTCTTGCCGTAGCGTCGCATGGCCGTGCGACGCTACAAACCCGAAGAGAATCAGCCATGCCCCAACAGGACCGACAGGACTTCTTCGAGCGCGTACGAGACGTCGTCGCACAGATACCCGAAGGAAAGGTCACGACGTATGGCCACATCGCCCGCTACCTCGGCATGCGCAGCTCCGCCCGGACGGTAGGCTGGGCGCTCCAGGGCGCAGGCCCGTATCTCCCGTGCCACCGCGTCGTCAACCGCCGCGGCGCCCTCACAGGCAGGCTCCGGTTCGAGACTCCGTTCGCCATGGAAGAGCGCCTCAGATGCGAAGGCGTCACCTTCGACGAAGACGGCTGCGTCGACCTCTCGAAACATCTCTGGGACCCCGCCCTACACCTGAGCCGCCATACCCCCCCGCCACAAACAACCGACGACTGACCGCCAACCCGCGAACACAAAAACACCCGAACACTCAATACAACAACGAAACCCCCTCCAGCACGTCCCAGAAGCCCGGAAACGAGACCTGCGCGCACTCCGCATGCACGACCGTAGTCTCACCGCTCGCCACGAGACCCGCCACCCCCATCGCCATTGCGATGCGGTGGTCGTCGTGGCTTTCCACGGTCGCGCCGTGCAGAGGCCGCCCGCCCGTGATCGCCAGGCCATCCTCGAAC
>DASSAV010000107.1:0-2112 GCA_035699265.1 Rhodothermales bacterium | reverse complement strand
CTCGGCCCGGAGCGCCCCGGCGCCTCGTTCGCCTACGTAACCGACACCCGGCCCTGTGAGGGAGGCGTCGAACTGGCCCGTAGCGCCGATCTGGTCTACCACGAGGCCACGTTCACCGGCGAGTTCGAGCGGCGCGCCGTCGAAACAGGACACTCGACCGCAAAGGAAGCAGCCTCCGTGGCGAAAGAAGCGGAAGCCCGCGCCCTCCTGCTCGGGCATTTCAGCGCGAGATTTAACGATCCGAGTGTTCTGCTGAACGAAGCGCGCCTTATTTTTAAGAACACCGAAGTGGCTGAGGAATTAAAGCGCTACCCCGTACATCCCCACGAGACAAAGACCTGACAGGTTTCCATAACCTGTCAGGTCTCTTACCCGACAGCACCCAGTCGAAACCGGCATCTCTTGGCAACAGACACCAGACAACGGAAAGAGCAGAAGGACGAGGTCAACCCCAAGTTTGACCAGCACCTCATGCGCCGCATCTTCACCCTCCTCATCCCCTATAAGGGATGGGTGGTGCTGGCGTTCGTCAGTGTCGTTGCGGCCGCCTTCTTGGGGCCGCTCCGCCCCGTCCTCATCCAGAGGGCAATCGACCGCTACATCATCCCCGGCGACATCGATGGCCTCCAGTGGATGGTGTTCCTGCTCCTACTGACCCTCGTGGGCGAGGGGCTCCTCGCGTTCGTCAACGGCTATCTCACCCAGTGGATCGGGCAGCGGGCCATCTACGACCTCCGTACCCGGCTCTTCCGCCACATCGAGAAACAGCCGCTTCGGTTCTTCGACCGCACCCCCGTCGGCCGCCTCATCACCCGAACCACCAGCGACGTGGAGTCGCTGAGCGACGTGCTCTCAGCCGGCGTCGTCACGATCATGGGCGAAATGCTCCGGCTCGTGTTCATCGCCTATTTCATGCTCACGCTCAACGTGTGGCTGGCGCTCATCACGCTGGCTGTCATGCCGCTGATGATATACGCCACCTCTCTCTTTCGCCAGAAGGTGCGCGAGCAGTACCGGGAGACGCGAAAGCACGTGGCCCGCATCAACGCCTTCCTCCAGGAGCACGTCACCGGCATGACGGTCGTGCACCTCTTCAACCGGGAAGCCGAGGAGATGCGCCGCTTCGAGGGCATCAACAACGACAACCGCGCCGCCCAGATCAAGACCATCTTCTACTACGCGCTGTTCTGGCCCGCCGTCGACATCATCGGCTCCATCGCGCTCGGCCTCGTCATCTGGTACGGCGGCCTCCGGGCCATGACGGGCACGCTCACGCTGGGCATCCTCGTCGCCTTCATTCAGTACGCCCGCTCCTTCTTCGAGCCCATCCGCAACCTGTCCGACCAGTACAACACGCTGCTCAGCGCGATGGCCGGAGCCGAGCGCATCTTCGGCGTGCTGGACCAGGACCAGTCCTTCGAGGAGGCGGCGGAACCGGTCGACGTGCAGCGCTTCCGGGGGCAGATCGAGTTCCGAAACGTCTGGTTCAGCTACGACGCCATAAAGGAAGACGGACAGGAGCTCAACTGGGTCCTGCGCGACGTCTCCTTCACCGTCGGGGCGGGGCAGACCGTCGCCATCGTGGGCGCTACCGGCGGCGGTAAATCGACCATCATCAGCCTGCTCCTCCGCTTCTATGAGATCCAGCGAGGCCAGATTCTCGTCGATGGAATCGACATCCGCGCGTACCGCCTGCGCGATCTCAGGCGCCATATCGGCCTCGTCCTCCAGGACGTCTTCCTCTTCTCAGGCTCCATCGAAAGCAATGTCACGCTGGACGACCCGTCTGTCTCGATGGAACAGGTCCGGACCGCCGCACAGATGGTCGGCGCCGACCGGTTCATCGAGCGGCTTCCGGAAGGGTACGGGCAAGACGTACGGGAGCGCGGCGCCTCGCTCTCCCACGGCCAGCGGCAGCTCCTGTCATTCGTCCGCGCCCTCGTATACAACCCCGAGATCCTGGTGCTCGATGAGGCCACGTCCAGCGTGGACACGGAAACGGAAATCCTGATCCAGGAGGCACTGGAAAAGCTCATGCAGGGCCGCACCTCCCTCGTCGTCGCGCATCGCCTCTCCACCATCCAGCACGCCGACCAGATCCTCGTCATCCAC
>DASSAV010000106.1:0-2073 GCA_035699265.1 Rhodothermales bacterium | reverse complement strand
CCGCACGCGAGGGCGACGATGTTTGGGGCGCCTGTGCTCACCCCTCCTCCGGCCCGAGCGCGATGCGGGCTATGACGGGCAGATGGTCGGACCCGCGCCGGGCGGCGGGGGTGTTGTGGATGTGGATGTCCACGAGGTGCGCCCCCCGCGTATAGATCCGGTCGAGCGCTAGGACCGGGCGGGCGGCGGGATAGCTGGCAGGCCATTCCTGGTTGTGGTGGAGGGACGCGAGCTCGCGGTCGAGTTCGCGGGTGGCGCGGCAGCGGCGCCAGGCGTTCATGTCGCCCAGGAGGATGGCGGGGCGCTGGAGCCAGGAATGGTCCAGGAGCGAGCGTACCTGGAACTTGCGCGTCCGGTCCACCAGCGCGAGGTGCGTGGCAATGACCGTCAGCGTGTGCTCTTCACCCTGGAACTGGGTTACGATGGCGCTGCGCTGCTCGATACGGCTAAAGCTCAGGTCCATCGGGAAGACCCCCTTCATCGGCCAGCGTGACAGGATGGCGTTTCCCAACATCCCCATCCGGTGCTTGCGCGTGGGGACGAACGCGAAGTAGAGCCCGAGTTCGTTGGCGATGCGGTGGAGCGGATCGTCCGTCACGTTCGGGCGGAGCACTTCCTGCAGCGCGATCACATCCGCATCCAGCTCTTCAATCACGGCGGAGGCGAGGTCCGGATTCCACCGGCGCCCGCCCGTGAGGCCCGTCCACCGGTGGACGTTGTAGGTGGCGATGTTGAAGACGTCCGTCGGTCCGTCTGCGGGCGCGGTGGGTGACCGCGCATAGGTGGGGTAAATGCGCTCGCTTAAAACTTCCATATACTCCCGCAGGCGGTAGTGCCATCCTGCCGTTCAGGACAAAAACAGGGGTTTTGCGATGGGGCGGTACGTAAGATCCGCACGCGCGACAAATCAACCAAATAATACAGGCAACGGCGTTACTGGTTTCATTTTATTGAAGATGGAATTTACCAGGGTGGAACGGGAGGCTTCGTGGAAAGTAATTAGCCGACTAACAAACCCCTGCGCGCCTGAAGAAAGAGCCTGACATGAAGCACCTTTCCGACCATGTCAGCTATCTGTCGCTGCGGCTGGGACGCGCGTTGAACACCTTCCGGGCCGTGGAGCTCGGAACCGCCGGGGTGCATTGCGGGCAGGATCTCCTGCTCATGGCGCTCGGAGAAAATGGCAGGCTGCGCCCATCCGACCTGGCCGATCAGTTGGGGGTGGAGCCGCCCACCGTGACGAAAATGCTCCAGCGGATGGAGGCTGCGGGAATGATCTCTCGCTCGCCCGATCCCGCCGACGCGCGCGTGAGTTGGGTGCAACTAACGAAAGAGGGCCGCCACCTCGAAGTGCATGTGGAGGGTTGTTGGGAGGCAGCCGAAGCGCGGGCCGTCGCTGGGCTGAACGTCGAGGAGCGGCTGCTGCTCCGGCTGCTGCTTGCACACGTCCTGGCTAACATGGAACAGATGCCCGTCGAGTAACCGACATAATGGCAGGCCGAACAAAACGGCACGCTTTTTACTTAGACGGCTAAGTAAGTAACCGGAGGACGCACATGATCAACGAACAGCACTTAGATAAACTCAGACGGCTCTTCACAGACGCACCTTCGAGCCTGTATGGGCCGGAGGACATTGGCGTCTGGGCCGGTCAGGCACGTATACAATTCGAGACGGAAAGCGAGGATCGGGACGCCTCGGGCGCCGTGGACCGCTCGCTCTATTTCAAGCTCCTGTGCGACGCCGCGTCACTCGCAGCCGGTTCCCTGGTGGAGGACCAATTCGTCACCAGCGAGTCGTTCGACCTGTACGTCGTGCGTTCGATTTCTCAGGGCGAACTCGTAGCGCTCGCCCAGGTCGTCTCGGCCAGAGGCAGCCTCTTTATGGTCGAGGCCGTGCTGACCGACGAGCAGGGACACAAGCTCGCCCGGGCGCACGGCGTATTCACGCGCAGCGCCGTGTCGCTTCCAGACGAAGAGGATGAAGATGCGCGCGTGGAGGCCGGGCAGGGCGGTACGGCGGTCGGCATGATCTGGGATTCGCCCGTCGGGCCCATACACATGAACTAACCGC
>DASSAV010000105.1:0-4981 GCA_035699265.1 Rhodothermales bacterium | reverse complement strand
CATCGCTCGTACGAGCCGGAATATGCCTCGACATGGAGGCTGGAAATGACGTATTATTCACGAATGAGCAATCACGAAGATCAGACGCCGCCGAAGTACGAGGTTCCCACCGACGCGGTCTTCGGCCGCGACGACCGGGCCAACGTCGGCCTCGAACGCAGCCTCGGTGACTTCACCACACCTCCGTCGGTCCTGCGGTTGGTTCCGCTGGCCGCCGTGATCGGGGTGGTATCCGCAGTGGTGGCGCTGGTGCTCCTGGACCTGATCGGCCTCATCACCAACCTGGTCTATTATCACCGCTACTCGCTCGAGCTGGTCTCGCCGGCCGGCAACAGCCTCGGCCTGGCGGCAGTAGCCATACCGGTGGTCGGCGGTCTGGTGGTCGGAGTCATGGCCCGCTACGGTTCCGAACAGATCCGGGGCCATGGCATCCCGGAGGCGATGGAGACCATCCTCGTCGGAGGAAGCAGAGTCCAACCCCGCCTCACCATCCTCAAGCCGATCTCCAGCGCCATCAGCATCGGCACCGGAGGGCCGTTCGGCGCGGAGGGGCCCATCATTCTTACCGGTGGCGCGCTGGGTTCGGTGATCGCGCAGTTTTTCCAGTTCTCCGCCGCCGAACGGAGAAGTCTGCTGGTGGCCGGCGCGGCCGGAGGAATGGCGGCCGTCTTCGGCACCCCGGTGGCGGCTGTGCTACTGGGTGTGGAGCTGCTGGTGTTCGAATGGAAACCCCGTTCGATGGTCCTCATCGGAATCGCTTCCGCAGTTGCGGAGGCCGTTCGGATGTTTTTCGCCAACCAGGGCCTCCTCGTCCCCGAGCCGCTCTTCCCCACCGATATCGCGCTGGCCACGGGGTGGGACTCCTTTATGGGAGCGGCGGCGGTGGGCCTGGTAGGCGGAGGCGCGGCGTGGCTCCTGACCGTCGCCGTCTACGGGGCCGAGGACGCCTTCAAGAAGCTCCCGATCCACTGGATGTGGTGGCCCGCCATCGGCGGGGTGGTGGTGGGGATTGGCGGGCTGATCGAGCCGCGGGCGCTGGGGGTGGGCTACGACACCATCGCCAGTCAACTTGCCGGGGAGTTTACCCTGGGGGCGCTGGCCTCGATTTTCGTTGTCAAGCTCGTCATCTGGTCGATTGCCCTCGGGTCCGGCACGAGCGGCGGGATCCTGGCCCCGATCCTGATCATGGGCTGTTCACTGGGAGGGATTCTGACGCCCCTGCTCCCGTCCGCCAGCGAGGGCTACTGGATCCTGATGGGAATGACGGCGGCGCTGGCCGGGGTAACGCGCTCGCCCCTGACATCAGTAGTGTTCGCAGTCGAGTTGACCCACGACGTGGAGATCCTCATGCCGTTGCTCGTGGTGAGCACCATCGCCCACCTGGTGAGCGTGCTGGTGCTCAAGCGCTCCATTCTCACCGAGAAGGTGGCCCGCCGCGGTTTCCACGTCTTGCGTGAGTACGAGGTCGGGCCCCTCCAGGCGTTGTTCGTCCGCGACGTGATGGCGACGGACGTGCTCACGGTGGAGGAAGGGAGCAATCTGGATGCCGTCTTCCGGCTGCTGCTCGACCACTCCAGCATGCGCCACCAGCGTTTGCTGCCGGTGATGGGTGGCGACGGCCGCCTCGTGGGCGCCCTCGCCTGGAACGACGTGTTGGAACGGGCGGCGCGGGGGGATCTGAGCGGCACCATAGACGACGTCATGCACCGGGAGTTGACTGTGGCTTATCCGGACGAGACCCTGCGCGGGGTAGCCGACCGCATGGCGGATCGCAAGTTGGGGGTATTGCCGGTGGTGGAACGTGAGCACCCCGAGCGGCTGCGCGGCCTCGTCACGCAGTACGAATTGCTCCGTGCACGCGATCGCATGCTGGAAGAGGAGCGGCACCGGGAGCAGGTGCTCGAACTTCGGGTCTTCCCGGCGGCCAGGCTCCAGCGTCAGGGCCGCGACGCCGGCAACGGGGTGCCGCCGAGGACCGGGGACCGGCCCAGCGGGGGCCATTCCGGACCCGAGGCGAACTCAAAGCCCAGGGGGGGTTGAGGCTCGCGTTGCTATGCGCCCCTTCACGGTATATAGGGGATCAGGCCGAACCGGTAGGCTTCCTCCTGTATTTCCCTCGGCATCATGCGTACGTCGACGATCATCCCGTTTACCTGAATCATCCACGCCAACGGGTTCCGCTCCATCATGCTCGGGAGGGTCCAGTCAGGATCAAACGACATCAGGTCCAGCCGGTCCCAGATGTCTCGGGCCTTGTTGGAAGCTGTGCTCTGGCTGACGCCGATTTTCTCACACAGTTCAGAAGCGCTCATCGATGGATCCTGGCTTCTGTCGAATAAGAAGTTGACCTGGGCGAGCGCGTACAGGATGCCGGCAGCCCACGATTTTACCTGGCCGCGTCTGCAATGACCACCCCTGCCCGGTCACGGACCACCTGTTGGACGTCCACGACGATCTGCCCGGCATCATCTTCGGTTACGCGCGCCGGATCGACATGCGGGTCGATGCTCTCCCACTGCCGCGTCCAGTACTGCCGTACCGCCGCAGTACCGTGGACATGGCCGCCCTCCATCCCGTTGGCCCAAACCACGTCAGGGGCCATCGCCGCCAGAACGGTATCGATATCACGGGCATTGAAAGCCGCGTAGAGGTCCGTGAACTGATCGCTGATGGTTGATCGTTGCATAGAAGGGAGCCTCGCTCCATATGCAAACCGCACTGCCACTGAACAGGTCTTCGAGGGTGCGAGGCCTTTGTTCCAAGTGGAGGGATCGGTCACGCCGCTCCGCTGCGTCCGGACTCGGGTACGGAAAGGCCGCGACATATCTTGCGAGCGAGTACGTCTGGAATTTCCGTGTGGCGTGGAATGGCCTCCTGGCCCGTATTCGGGTTCGTCCAGAGGGGGTGTGAGCCGCCCTCCCGCTTTAGGTAACATCCGTGCCGCCGAAGATGCTTGAGCAGAGTATTCCGCTTCATCCAAGCACGACGGTTTCCCTGACTGCATCGGCAGGTACGCCGCGCAGCCCGTCCTCGCGCCGGTCTTCCAGAATCAGGGCGATGGCTTCCTTCAGATTCTCGACAGCTTCCTCCTTCGTGCGCCCTTGCCCGTTGGCGCCAGGAACCTCGGGAGAATAGGCAATGTGCCAATCCCCTTCGCGCTCTATGACTGCGGTAAATTCGTTGCGCATGACCGAGTTTCGCTGGTATTGATGACAGATACCGGACCGAAGTGGCTCGTAACGCTCGACAGAGAAATTTTGCAGGCTCGGCTGCGTGAAGGAGCGCACGCTACAACTCGTCCGGGTCGAGCGAGCGGGTTCGGCCTGCACGGTGGGCAGCCAGAGCCTCGTCGGCATGCCGCTCCAGCAAGTCTTCGGATTCCGGCAGGCTGAACGAGGCGGCCCATCGCTGCTCCCATTCCAACTCGGCAAGCATCGCCCGCGCGAACTCATCCTGCTCCTCATCAGGGAGCCGGGCGGCCTTTTCAAATGCCTTTGTGAGTAGGTGCGTCATTGCTAGAGGGATGCATTTGAGACCATTTAACCTCAAACAGAGATAACGTTCCGAACCTCACCCTTTCCCCAGGATCCCCGCCAGATCCTCCGCCCGCGCAATCAGGTCTTCGATGGCGCCGAGGCCTTCGTTCCAGAAGGAAAGGTCGGTGAGGTCGATGCCGAGCTTGGCGACGAGGTTGTGGGGCCAGTCGGAGCCGCCGGCTTCGAGCAGGTTGATGTAGCGGTCGGCGAACGCCTGGCCTTCCTCTTTATAGCGGGCGTAGAGGGCGAGGACGAGCAGCTCGCCGAAGGCGTAGGCGTAGACGTAGCCGGGGGTATGGATGAAGTGGGGGATGTAGCTCCACCAGTAGCGGTAATGCTCGCCGAGGGTGACACTGCCCTCGAACATGGCCCGCTGCGTCTCCAGCCAGAATTCTGAGAACTGGTCGGACGACAGCTCGCCTTCGGTGCGGCGGGCGGTGTGGATGCGCTCCTCGAAGCGGTTCATCGCCACTTGACGGAAAACGGTGGCGATGGTGTCGTCGATCTTGCCGACGAGCATGGCGAGCTGGTTCTGCGGGTTCTCCTCCTGCTTCATCAGGCGCTGGAACACCAGCATCTCGCCGAAGACGGAGGCGGTCTCGGCGGTGGTGAGGGGGGTATCCGACTGGAGCGTGCCCTGCTTGCGCGAGAGGTACTGGTGGACGCCGTGCCCGAGCTCGTGCGCGAGGGTCTGCACGTCGCGGATCTTGCCGGTGTAGTTCATGAGGATGTAGGGGTGGACGCTGGGGACGGCGCCGTGACTGAAGGCCCCGCCCCGCTTGCCTGCCGCGAGCGCCGCGTCGATCCAGTTCCGCTCGAAGAAGAAGTCTACGATCTTGCCCATCTGGGGATGGAACTCGGCGTACGTGGAGGCGACCGTATCCCGCGCCTCGTCCCACGCGTAGCGCGTATCCGCTTCGCCGATGGGGGCGTAGCGGTCGTAGTCCATCATCTCGTCCAGCCCGAGCAGTCTGCGCTTGAGCGTGTAGTACCGGGCGACCAGGTCGTAGCGGGAGGTGACCGCCTCCACGAGGGCGTGGACAACCTCATCGGAGACCTCGTTGGCGATATTGCGGCTGGAAAGCCAGGTCTCATAATGGCGCAGGCGATCGCTGGAAGCCTTGTCCGCCAGGATGGTATTGTAGGCGAAGGTCAGTTCGCGGAGGTGGCGCTTGAGGCCCTCGGTGAAAGCGAGCGCGGCTGCGCGGCGGACGGAGCGGTCGGGTTCGTACAGGAGCGCCAATACCTCCTGCTCCGTCTTAAGCTCGCCGTCAACCTCGAAGCGGGCGGCGCCGAGGGTCTCGTCGAAGAACCGGCTCCAGGCAGCCGCGCCGGTGATCGACTTCTCGGCGAGGATCTTTTCTTCGGGCTCGGTCAGCAGGTGCTCCTTGTGCAGCAGTTGCAGTTCAAGGTAGTGGCGGAAGGGCTCCAACTGGGGTGTTTCG
>DASSAV010000104.1:0-11156 GCA_035699265.1 Rhodothermales bacterium | reverse complement strand
GGTATTCCGGCCTGGTTCAGGTAATATCCCAGAAGGTGCGTGCATACCGTGTGTACCTGGGCCTCCTGGTACCCGAAATAAGAATCTCTAGAGCTGTGGCGCGACCAGAGCGTGGGAAATGGATTGGGCTCCCATACCACGAGGCCGCCCTGCCGGTCGACACTGTAATCGAAGGCCACGTAATCCATCCCCAGTGCCTTCCGGGCGGTGTTGAGCTGGTCGTGGTACGGGCACGCCTGATCCATTACGTCCATCTCCTCTTTGATATATGCGTCACCACGCACGCGATCCCTCGCATGCGCGCACCAGGACGTAGTGATGAGGAGATGCCTGAACAAACCGGCGTCCCCCATAAGGATATAGCGATACTTCCGATAGAGCCCGTCCTCACTGCGCGTGTCTATGAATTCCAGGGCCAATGGCTGAGACAGCCTGCCCCACGCGATCCCGCGAAATTCTTCGGGGCTCCGGATCAGGCCGACGTAACCCCCGTGGCCCTGGTCGTTCCGTATAATGAAAGGGGAACCCACCCTGGATACGATTGCATCGTAGCTCCATGCTTCGTCGACTTGCGCAGCCCGCGCGGTGCGAACCCCCGTCCGGCCGATGATCTCCAACGCGCGGGACTTGATCGAATTCGAGAGGGAGTCGATGGTGTTGACGACGGGTACACCTTCCTGCTCATACCTCCCTTCGAGCAACCGCAGCCGCCGGTAGAGCGCTTCATCTCGCTCTCTCACAGGATCCTGGACCCAGGGCAGGAACAGGGCCACATCGGCCGAGACGTCGGATAGCGGCGAAAAAGCAGTTGTGTGCCGGAACAGGCGGGATAAATGCGGGTGCTCCAGCTTTAACCATTTGAAGAAGCTGAAATTGACGCGCTCCGGGGTCCCCCTGACTACGTGTATGTGCCGCACGTGGCCACGTGTCAGCCGCAGGTGGTGGAAACCTTCCAGACTTGAACGCAGGATCGGCTTGATACGAACGAGGAGGTGTGAACGCTGCATACGTGCCACGGCTACCTTGCGACCACTACGCAGGCATGCTAAGCATAACATGACTCATCCGCAATGGACAGCAACGGAAGCGGACGAATATTGTCCGCCGAGCGCGGGGTATCTCCAGCCGGTTCTCGGGAGCTAGAGTTGATCCACCAGATCCAGGTCCACTTCCTTCGGGTATGCGACGTAGGGCTTCACGACCGAGCGGGTCAGGGCTACGAGGGCGGACGTGTCGCCCATCTCCGAGAGCTCGCGGACTCTGCCGATGCGGTCGATGATGCAAATGGCTTCGTCCATGCGTTCGTACGCGGAGTGGCGCAGGTTCTTGACGGCCAGGTAATAGCCTGCCTCTTCCTCCGACGGGGTTCCGTCGGAGAGGCCCGTCTTCTGCATCCAGTCCGCGACGCGCTGCTCCCATGCGTGTGCCTGTTCGGCGGACGGCTTCTCCGGGAGGAAGGCAACCCGGAAGAAGTCACGGTTGAGAAAACGGCGGCACAGGTCGGATAAGACGGGGTCGCCCGCGTGGCGCCAGCGTTTCAGGCTATACAGGACGTCGGTGTCGTCCAGCTCGCAGAAATGCTCCATGACGTCTTCGCGCGCGAGATCACGCACGCTCAACTGGTTCTGGAGGAAAAACAGGAGCGCCGGGGAGCAGGCACGCTCGACCTCTCCCCCGCCCTCTTCCAGCAGGCGGCGTACGCGCCGGAAGAGACTGCCCAGAAGCTGGTCCCCGGCCAGTACCGTCTTGTGCAGGTAAACCTGCCAGTACATCAGGCGCCGGGCGATGATGAAGTTCTCTACGGCGTAGATGCCCTTCGATTCCACTACGATCTTCGACCCCGGCCCACCCTCCAGCGGGTGCACGCGCATGGTCTTGATGATCCGTTCGACCCCGACCTCACCCTCCACGACGCCCGTGTAGAAGGAGTCCCGCCGCAGGTAGTCCAGCCGGTCCATGTCGAGCTGGCTGGAGACGAGTTGGTGGAAGAACGGCCGCTCGTACGCACCGTCGAACATCTCGACGGCGAGGTCGAGCGCTCCGCCGAACTGTTCGTTCAGGCGAAGCAGGAGCACCCGGCTCATGTCCTCGTGGTGAAAATCGGACACGAACACGTGCTCCAGCGTGTGCGAGAAGGGGCCATGTCCGACGTCGTGCAGGAGCGCCGCGGCGAGGGCAGCGGTGTATTCCTCCGGTGATACGGGCGTGCCTTTCTCTGAGATCGTAGAGAGGGCGTCCTGCATGAGCGCCATCGCGCCGAGGGCGTGCCCGAAGCGCATGTGCTCCGCACCGGGAAAGACGAGGTACCCGACGCCAAGCTGACGGATACGGCGCAGCCGCTGCACCTCGGGCGTCTGCACCAGATCCAGAATCAGCCGCCTCGGCACAGAGATGAACCCGTGGACCGGGTCAGAGAAGATTTTGAAGCGGCTTTCCACGACTAATAAACAGCGGTTATACGACGGCAATGTTGCCCAAACGTTTATTGCCAGGCCATTCGCCCGGGCCTGGCTCCAGCGTCAGGCTATTTCCCTGCACGATTCCGCTGCCGTGAGCGCACCTCCTGAACGAGCTCCTGAGCCTGTTCCCGGTACCGCTTGGCGATATTGAGCTTAATCTCTCCCTTGTGACTGCCGGGCACGGCCTTTAGCAAATCCGATCTTTTCGGTACCAGGTAAACGTGGTCCTTGAAAAAGCCCCGGTCCAGACGGATGCTCTCGATCAGGCCGAATTCCGCCTTCACCTTCTCGGGAGTTTCCTGGAACAGCCCCCACTTCTTAACCTCAAGATCGAACACGACGAATTGCTCTTCCAGAAATAACAATCCGCTGATCACGTGCCCGTGCTCGTCGGAGATCGTGAATGGAATCGTCGGCATTTTTCGCCTCCCGTCGTTTGCCAGTGGGTGCCTGGAGACTGCGCGTCTGGGGTCCGGATTCACCCTGCGCCGCTCACTCTCGATACCGGGATGAACTCACAAATATTTCAGCGCTCAACCCACCAATCCGTTAAGGTTCAACCTTCGTCCTCCACCCAGCGCCAGCGGGCGGCCTCGATCCCGATCTCTCCCACCGGCTCGTGCCCCGGATCCACCCAGGCCCTTAGTTGCTGTCCATTCGCCTCCAGCCACCACTCGGCGACGGTCCCGAGGAACTGGCGCCCTAATACCCGCGCCTGAACGCCGGATCCAGAAGAAAGTACGACGTGTTCGGGCCGCACCGACAGCACCATTCCTTCCGGCGCCTCCTCTCCCGTCAGTCGCTGCGCCAGGGCGTGATCCCGAACTACGTTGCTGCCGAAGAACTGCGCCACGTACGCCCGGTTCGGCTCGTTGTAGAGTACCTCCGGCGTCCCCACCTCGACCAGCCGCCCCGCCCGCATGACACCGATGCGGTCCGACATGGCGAGGGCCTCCTGCTGGTCGTGCGTCACGTACACGCTGGTCGTGCCGAGCGACGCCTGTATCTCTTTGATCTCGCGGCGCGTCTGTTCCCGGAGCGCCACGTCCAGGTTGGAAAGCGGCTCGTCGAACAGCAGCACCGACGGCTGAACGGCGATGGCGCGGGCCAGGGCGACACGCTGCTGCTGTCCGCCCGAGAGCGCCGTCACGGGCTTCCGTTCCAGGCCCGCCAGGTCCACACGCCCCAGCACGTCGGCCACCCGTGCCTTCTGGTCCCCCCTGCGCATGCGACGCGCGGCCAGACCGTAGGCCACGTTCTCTTCCACCGTCATGGTGGGAAACAGGGCGTAGTTCTGGAATACCATGGCCGTGGGCCTGTCCTGCGGCCGGCGGCGGGTGACGTCCTGATCCCCGATGTAGATGCGGCCACCGTCGGGCTGCTCGAAACCGGCTATCGTCCGCAGCAGCGTCGTCTTCCCGCACCCGCTCGGCCCCAGGAGAGAGAAGAACTCGCCCGGCCGGATCTGAAGGGAAACGTCGCGCACCGCCCACAGAGAGCCGAACCGCTTGGATACCCCCTCGATGTGGATTCCGGGCTGTTCGGGTGCGCCAGTCATGGGGCTGAGGCCGGAATCCAAAACGTGTCCCCCCGCAGGCGGAGATTCGGTGTCCAACATGAACTACGCCTTCACTGCCGCGCCCTGCCCCAGCGCCTGCGTCACCTTCTCGGCTGCCTCTTTGAGCAAAATGGCCGACTCGATCTCCAGTCCGCTGTGCTTCAGGATCTCCATGCCCTCCTCCGCATTCGTACCCTGCAAGCGCACGATGAGCGGTACGGTGATGTCCACTTTCCGGGCAGCCTCCACGATCCCGTTCGCCACGCGGTCGCACCGGACGATGCCGCCGAAGATGTTGACCAGAATGGCCTTGACGTTCGGATCCTTAAGGATGATGCGGAAACCAGCCTCGACGGTCGTTGCACTGGCGCCGCCGCCCACGTCGAGGAAGTTGGCCGGTTCGCCGCCCGCGATCTTGATGATGTCCATCGTCGCCATCGCCAGCCCGGCGCCGTTCACCATGCAGCCCACGTTGCCGTCCAGTTTCACGTAGTTCAGCCCGTACTCGCTGGCCTCCACTTCGAGCGGATCTTCCTCGTTCACGTCGCGCATCTCGGCGAGGTCCCGGTGCCGGAAGAGGGCGTTCGCGTCGAGGTTGATCTTGGCGTCGACTCCGATGACGTCGCCCTGCTCGGTCAATACCAGCGGGTTGACCTCGGCAATCGAGCTGTCCGTCTGGGTGTAGGCGCGGTAGAGGTCGGTGACGAACTTTGCTGCTTTCTTGAGCGCATCACCTTCAAAACCAATGCCGAAGGCGATCTGCCTGGCCTGAAAGGGCCGCAGTCCGATCGAGGGGTGTACCCACACTTTCAGGATCTTCTCGGGTGTCTCCTCCGCCACCTTCTCGATCTCGACGCCGCCCTCGGTCGACGCCATGATGACGTTCATGCTGCTCTGGCGGTCGAGCGTGATGCCGAGGTAGTATTCCTTCGCGATGTCGACCGCCTCCGCAACGAGCACCGAACACACCTTCTGGCCCTCGGGACCGGTCTGGTGGGTTTTGAGCATCATGCCCAGGATGGCCTGCGCGCGCTCGCGCACCTCCTCGACGCTATGCGCCAGCTTGACGCCGCCGCCCTTGCCGCGCCCGCCCGCGTGGATCTGCGCTTTCACCACGAAGAGCTTCGCGCCCTCCCGCTCCAGCTTCTTCGCCGCGTCGACCGCCTCGTCGACCGTGCGCGCGACGATGCCGCGCTGAACGGCTACACCGTAACGCTCCAGAACCTCCTTCGCCTGATACTCGTGCAGTTTCATTTCACCCCGTCCGAAAATGTCCAATCTAAAAACCGATCCGGCAGAACCAGGATTTCTCTCACGCCGCAAGTTCTGAGAACATGAGCCCGCCCGCCGGGTTTCAAAGCCCGCCGTAAGCTACGCATGAATCCACAAACTGCAAACGGCGACGGAGCGGCGGCAGCGCCCGCTCCCGAACAGCTCCCCTTCTTCTTCATGACGCTTTTCGACCGTCACATCATCCGGCGCACGGCACTCACCTTCGTGGCGCTCGTGCTGGCCCTCATCGTCTTCTTCATCGTGCTCCATTACGTGGAGTACGTGGACGACTTCATGGACCGCGGCGCCTCCATGCGGGACGTATTCTTCGTGTATTACCCGAGCCTCGTCCCGCAAATCGTCCACCTGATCTCTCCCCTGGCGATCTTCCTCGCGTGCGTCTTCATCACGGGCCGGCTCGCCCAGCAGCTCCAGATCATGGCGATGGAGACGGCCGGGGTGTCGCTTTACCGCCTGATGCTCCCGTATCTGCTCGTTGCCATAGCTATTACCGGTTTCATGTTCTGGTTCGACGGGTGGATCGTACCGACGACGAATAAGACGGTCGTCGCCTTCGAGCGCGACTACCTCAAGGACGCGAACTCCTTCCCGGAAGTGGCCGACATCCACCGGCAGGACCGGCCGGGCAGCATCCTGACGGTCGACTACTTCGACCAGGCCACGAAAACGGCGCACGGCATCACACTCCAGCAGTTCCGGGACGGGGACCACATGACCGCCCGCCTGGACGCCCAGACGATGAAGTGGGTCGATTCGCTCGGTACCTGGCACATCAACGCCGCCGTCAGCCGAACCTTTTCACCCGAGAATGGAGTAGTGCGAACGATCGTCACCGACGTGGACACGTCGCTCAACATCGTGCCGCGCGACCTGATCCGCGACGAGCGGGACGTGGATAAGATGACGCTGCCTGTTGCGGCGGAGTACGTCGAAACCCTTGAACGGTCTGGCGTCGGGGAGCTTGGCCGCATCCTCGTCAGCTACTATTCCAAGTTCACCTACCCGCTGGCGAACTTCATCCTCGTGCTCCTCGCCGTCCCCATCGCCTCGGTGCGCCGCCGGGGGGGGCAAGCCGCCCAGATCGGGATCGGGCTGCTGGTGGCCTTCTCCTATCTGGCCATTATGAAGGTCGTAGAGCCTTTCGGCTATACGGGGGAGCTGTCGCCGATGCTGGCCTCCACGCTGCCGCACGCGCTCTTCTTCGTCCTCGCCATCCTAGCGCTGATTTCTGCGCGCAGTTAGGCGGAAGCGTCTGCGCGAGTAGGTGGGTACCAGTTCTGTGGGACCGCTCCGTACAGATTATCAGTCCTCCCCCTCGAAAAATCCCACGCTGGACTTCGGAGCGGGGCCTGCTTTGAACGTCAAGATGGTGTGGTCCTTCCCCTTGATCGTCAGGTGGTTTCCATTGATAGAGTAGGACTCAACCGCCGGCAGGCGGCGTATATAATCGTCGTATTTAACGCCGCCGGGGCAATACACCTTGGTGCTTCCGACACCAGGCTGGCCGTCCCTGCCGTGAATCGACAAGCTGCCGTCCGCGTCGGCTTCGTAAAGGCCTCCATATACATTGCATTCACCAGTTCCTTCGACCAAACTATCTGGTCTGAACTGCAGCGTAATGTCTTCGGATCCTTTGCTCCAGGTGCCCATGGAAGTCAGGTGCCAGGTCGTGTCGGTCAAATCGCGATCAGGTGCGAGTGCGTTCGTCAGGTCACATCCGGCAAGATTTCCGAAAAGGAGAAGAACGGCAGAGGCGAATAAAATCTTCTTCATGGCTCATTTCCGTTATATCCATAAGAAGCATCCCTTATGTTTCAATCAAAATCAAGGTATTTCTCCTGACCCTCCGCCTGCATGAGAGAAGGAAATGCTTTGAAATATCAGAGACGAAAGGATCGTCATTACATTTGCTTCGGCCATCCTTGAAGCTCGCGATCCCGGTTTGCACGGCCTGGCACCGATGCATAAGGGTCCAATTGAGCCATATCCCTCCCAGCCTGGAAAACGACCCTTCTACACCAGATGAGCGTGGCATCAAACGAGTCAAACGGCAAAACGTCATTGCGCGCGACTCTTATAATCGTACTCTCCTAGTCTCCTCGTCTCGCAGGCTCCTTCACGCCTCTCCTCCCGGGAAGCCGAACTGGACCTGCGGCCCTCCGGGGTGCTCCTGGATCTCGCCGTAGGCCATCTCGTACCGCTGGATGTTGTCCGCGAGCGCGTGCAGCAGCCGCTTGGCATGGGCGGGGGTGACGATGATCCGGCTCTTTACGTTCGCCTTCGGCAGGCCGGGCATCACACGGATGAAGTCCATGATGAACTCCTCCGCCGAATGGGCGATCATGACTAGGTTCGCGTACGTGCCCTCCGCTACCTCCTCGTTCAGTTCGATGTTGATCTGCCCCTGCGGCGGCATCTCTGTATGGTCGTTTGAATCGTTCATGTTGATCCTGTTTTAAGAGACTGTTTGGTAGTCGTAGAAAGCTCCCTCTCCCCCGGAGTGGTAGAGAGGGAACTCGCTAAAGAACGCTCCAGAGTCCCTGCCAAATAGTTCCTATGAATAGCTCCACTGCTCCCCTATCTTCCGTTCCTCCTCTCCTCCATTCTCCCTCTCTTCCTCTCATTCTCTCTTTCGCCCTCTCACCCCTTCCCCCGCTCCCCCTTTCCCGAACGTCCTGTGTTCGCCAGCGCACTGATCAGGTCGCTCTTCGTGATGATCTCGTACGCGCCCGGTTGGTCCTCCACGAGCACCGCCCCTGTCCCCTCCTCCAGGTACGCCGAAAGGTGTTCCAGGTGCAACGACCTGGGCACGATCGGGAAGGGATTCCCCATCGCGTCACGCACCTGCTCCTCGCGCGCGTCGGGCTTCTGAATCAGGCGGTTCAAAATGCCAGTCTCGGTCAGGCTGCCCACGACCTGCCCGTCCTCGACCACCGGGAGTTGCGAGATGCTGTGCTCCGTCATGCACTGAATGGCTGATCCCAGCGTGTCGGTCGGCGCGACGGCCACCACGGGCGCCGGCTTCCGCCGCGTGACCAGCACCTCCTGCACCGTAAGCTCGGGCCGACGCTCCAGGAAGCCGTGCCCGAGCATCCAGTTGTCGTTGTAGGTCTTCGACAGGTACCGGAAACCTGAATCCGGCAGGACGACGACGACGACGTCCTCGGCAGAAACCGAGTCCCGGTGCTCCCGAAGCCAGGACAACGCCCCGGCTACCGCCATGCCGCTCGACTGGCCGACGAAAAGACCCTCCTCGCACGCGAGCCTCCGCGTCATCCGCATCGTCTCCCTGTCGTCAACGCGGACGTAGTCGTCCACGATCTCGAAATCCATGTTGCCCGCGAGGATGTCCTCGCCCACGCCTTCGGTTAGATACGGATAAATCTCCTTCTCGTCGAAGACCCCTTCGTGGAAATACTTGAAATAGACGGAGCCGTAAGGGTCTACCCCGATGACCTTTACCTCAGGCTTTCGCTCCTTCAAGAACTTGCCTGTTCCCGAGATCGTGCCCCCCGTGCCCGCGCCCGCGATGAAGTGGGTGATGCGCCCGTCCGTCTGCTCCCAGAGTTCCGGCCCGGTGGTCCGGTAGTGCGCCTCGGTGTTGGCGGGATTGTCGTACTGGTTCAGGTACGCCGAGTTGGGGATTTCTTGCGCCAGCCGGCGCGCCACCTGGTAATATGAGCGCGGGTCTTCCGGCGCCACGTGGGTGGGGCACACGATCACTTCGGCGCCGAGCGCGCGGAGCACGTCGATCTTTTCCTGGCTCTGCTTGTCCGTCGTCGTGAAAATGCAGCGATACCCCCTGGCGATTGCCGCAAGGGCCAACCCGGCCCCCGTATTGCCGCTCGTACCCTCGATAATGGTCCCGCCGGGCTTGAGCCGTCCTTCCCGCTCGGCCGCCTCGATCATCGCCACCCCGATGCGGTCCTTTACCGAACCGCCGGGATTCAGAAATTCGACCTTTGCCAGCACCGTGCAGGGCAGGTCTTCGGCCACACGCCCGAGCCGTACGAGCGGCGTGTTTCCAACGGTGCCCAGAATGTCGTCGTACCACATATGCAATAACGGTCGCCGCCGGAATGACCTGTTTACGTCGAAGAAAAGGCGAGCGCCTTATTAAAAGGCGCCTGCAACTTGCCTGGTTCAGCTACCTGCATATTGCCGCAGGGCTGCTTTTAAGTATCTTGACGCCCGTTCCGATACGAAAGGAGGAAAGGCGCTTCCCAAGATCGCCCGTTCAGCGCCGCATATACAAGGCGGCAGAGGTGAGCAGGCGCTCGGCGTGAACGCCCCTCGGCATGACTGGTGTTCCCCATCTGATGAAGCCCGAACTCAAGCCGCCCCTTCACACCGAAATGCCGCAAGGAATCGACACATTCGCCCCGCTGGAGCCCGAGTTGCTCGTGGCCACGTTCGTGAGCGAATCCGAAGCTTCCTATCGAGATCATGCCTGGGAAAACGCATTCGGAGATGAGCCCAATGCGTGGGCACGCCTGGACGAGGAGGACCAGAACCAGGCCCGAACGCTCATCGCCGACGCTTTGAACGGCAGGCTGGCGACCAACCAGATCTTTACGGTCGAGAGCACCGAGCGCGATGAACCGCTGCCGGTCCTGCTGAATTTCATCCCCGTCGAGATCCCCTCGAAGTCGAGCAAGCGCAACGTAGTCGCCGTCACGGTTGCCGGGGAAATCCTGGCCGAGCCGACGAGCTGGACGACCAGCCAGACCCACCGCGCACGCATGGAAACGCTCGGGCGCATGACGATGGGCATCGCGCACGACTTCAACAACCTCCTCAGCGGCATTCTCGGCCACACCGAGCTGATGAAGAGCGCATCGGATGCGGAGTACACACCGGGGGAGCTTCGGGAAAACATCCGTACGATCGAGCGCGCCGCCCACGACGGCGCTGCGCTCGTCCGAAAGATCCAGCAGTACATCCGCCAGGAGAAGCACGATCGCTTCGAACCGGTCGACCTTCCCTCGCTCATCGAAGACTGCGTCGCGCTCACGCGGCCCTACTGGTACAACGAGCCGCGCCGCCAGGGCATCGCCATCGACGCAGAACTCGAATTCCTGCCGGTGCCTAAGATCCTCGGCTCTCCCACCGAACTGCGGGAGGTGTTCGTGAACCTGATCCTCAATGCGGTTCAGGCCATGCCGCACGGCGGGAAGCTCCGGTTTGAAACCAGTTTCGGCGCGGACCACCGCGTCGTCGTCCGCGTGCGCGATACGGGCGCAGGCATGCCCGAAAATGTACGCCGCCGCATCTTCGAGCCGCTCTATACGACCAAAGGCGACAGCGGCACCGGGATGGGCCTCGCCGTCAGCTACGGCATCATCCAGGCCCACGACGGCGACATCGAAGTGGCCTCGGAGCCGGGTACCGGGACGGAGTTCACCATCTCCCTGCCGCCTGCGTCTACGGATACGGCAGAATCCGCTCCCAGAGACGAACGCAAGCCGGGCAGGAAGGCGCGTATCCTGGTCGTGGATGATGAAAAGATGGTCCGCACGATCCTGAAGAAGCTGCTTTCACTCAACGGCCATACGGTCGCCGATGCCGAATCCGGACCGCAGGCGCTGGCGCTCGTCGAAACGGAAACGTTCGACATCGTCTTCACCGACAACGGCATGCCCGACATGAACGGCCGCGAACTGGCCCGTCTCCTCCGCGAGGGCCACCCCGACCTGCCTATCGTACTGCTCACCGGCGATACGGAGACCGGGGAAGCCGACGAGATCATCAACACCGTCCTCGCCAAGCCCTTCACGCGCGAACAACTCGAATCCGCCATCCAGCTCCTGCTCCCCAGCGAGACCGCCGTTTCCTGACGAGTTGGT
>DASSAV010000103.1:0-2474 GCA_035699265.1 Rhodothermales bacterium | reverse complement strand
GATCGCGGATGGAGAGGGCGGATGCAGGCATGGCCTCGATCGTTGAAAGGAGAAGTCTTCTTCACCTGTTACCGGCAATTGCCGGTCTCGTTCCCGCGAATGCCGATACTCCCCTACCCTCAACCCGCAAGCGTATCACAGCTCCACGAGGTCGATCTCATAGGTATGCACGCGGCGGCGGTCGCTGTCGCTGAGGGGGCGGACGGTGCCGAAGGCGCGGCTGTCGTCGATGAGGCCCATATCCAGTTCACCGATGATGAGGTCTTCCTGATTCATATTGCCCTGGGCGAGGATGCCGTCGCGGGCGAATTCGAAGTCGCTGGGCGTCAGGATGGCGGCCTCGCCGTAGTTGAGCGATACGTCCGGTACACGAGGAAGGCCGCCGACGGTGGCGGCGTGTATGACGTAGAGCTGGTTTTCGATGGCGCGGGCATGAGCGCAGTATCGTACGCGCAGGAAGCCGTATCGGTTGTCGGTGGCGCTGGGGACGCACAGGATACGCACACCCTGGCGTGCCATCTCGCGGACCAGCTCGGGGAACTCCGCATCATAACAAATGGCGATGCCGATCCTGCCCAGCTCGGTATCGAAGACCCGGGCGGTTGGGCGCTCGGCGACACCCCAGTCCTCGCTTTCTGTGCGGGTCATGTGGAGCTTGCCCTGGACCGCATGCTTGCCGGAGGGGGCGAAGAAGTACGCGTCGTTATGGATGGGGCCGTCCGTACCCTCCACGACCGGAATGGTCCCAGCGACGACGTACAGCCCGTTCTCACGGGCGAGCTTACTCATTAATGCCACGAACCGGGGCACGCAGGAGGCCACTTCCCGCACCTGCTCGGGGAAGGGGCGGTGGATGTCGTTTAGGGCGGCGAGCTGGAGCGTAAAGTATTCGGGCAGGACGAGCAGGCGGCAGTGGTAGCTGGCGGCCGCCTCGACGATGGCGCTCACCTGGTCCTCGAACTGCTCGAAGGTGGTGATGGGGCGAATGAAGTACTGGGCGGCGGCGGCGCGGATTCGGTTCGTGCCGGGGTCTTTCATGGGCTCCGGGGATGGGGGTGCGAGAGGCTGCGGACGAGCCGTTGTAAGACTGGGGGCGGCAGGGGTTTCCGAAGGGCACGCCCGTTCCCCTTGATAGGCGTGTGCAGCGGGGCTTATATTGACGCCACACCCCACCAACGACTCTTCCGGCGCCCATGACGACCTTACGCGCCCTGGCCTGCCTCATCGTGTCGGGCCTGCTGCTCCAGGGATGCGACTCGGCCACCGATCCGCCGCACTTACCCCGTTCCTTCCAGGCGACCGTCTCGGGCGACCTGACGCGACAATTCGACGGCGAGGCTACGTTCGATCCCGACTACGGGGTGGACCGGGTACCCGCTTTGAACCTGCGTCTATTCGGGGCGAGCGGCTTGATCACTTTTACGAGCCTCTCTATCACAGCTACCCCGGAACTCGGGTCATACGACATGGGCTCCCTGGGCTCGGCCGCCGACGTCCTCGCTATCCTTGCCCTGTGCGGGGGCGCGGAGGGCTGCGGGCCAGGGCAAACGTACCTGTCCACCGGCGGCACGCTCACCTTCACGGAGACGAGCAAGGACCGGCTGGAGGGGATTTTCGACTTCACGGCCACGAACGGTGCGGACAGCGTCCACGTCGTGGGTGATTTCGATGCGGCGGGAGAGAACTATGATGCCGGATTGAGGTGAAGGGCGCGCACGCCATGCATTCAGGGACCGGCCTATTCTCCGATTCGGGACCTATTCCACATGCACCACGTCGCTCAGCTTTGAGACGCCGTTTTCGTCGAAGGCTTCGATGGCGAAGTAGTAGTCCTGGCCGGTGGTGAGGGCGCGGACTTCGAGGGGGGTGCCCCGATCGGCGAAGACCTGGTAGGTCTGGAAGAGCCGGTCCGGGTGGATGCCCCAGCGGACGTTGTAGCCGACGGCGCCGGGCACGGGGTCCCACGACACGAAGGCGTTACGGGGATCGGTGTCGCGGCGGACGCTGAAGTGCGTGGGGGTCTGCGGGGGCGCGCCGTCGCCGTTGCCGAAGATACGGATGTCGCTGATGGCGAGGTTGGGCGAGGCGACGTATACGTGCTCGTACTTGACGTAGCGCGCCCGTACGGGCCGGGGTAGCTCGACGTAGGCGTTGGGCCGGTCGCGCTTTTCGCCGGTCAGGTCGGCGATCTGCTGCCACTGCTCACCGTCGCGGGAGGCGTACATCCTGAACTGGGTGTAGACGGTGGAGTCGCTGCCGTAGATGCCGGACTCGTAGTCGGTGAAGTTGACCTGGAGGGCCTTCACGTCGTACTCGTGCTGGAGGTCGAGCGTGAGCGTTTCGCCGGGCTCGTTGGTAGCGGCGACCCAGAAGGTGCGGGGGTTCTCGTCGGTGACGTTGGAAGCCGGGAACGTGTCACGGACGGAGGAGGCGAGGGCAGGCTTGCGGTAGGAGAGCAGCATCCAGCCGGTGAA
>DASSAV010000102.1:0-8969 GCA_035699265.1 Rhodothermales bacterium | reverse complement strand
CGACCCGTCCGTCGCCATGCGGTACAGGTGCCCCGGCCGGTCGTCCGTGGGCATGGTCCCGCAGAACACGCCGCCCAGGGGATCGGCGATCACGTCGTTGAAGCGGGTGTCTCGCTCTTCGGGGATCTCATCCAGCATAGTCGTCAGGGTTCCATCGCGCCAGCACCGCACCGCACCGCGCGCCATGAAGAACAACAAGCTCCCGTCGGCCTGGAGGGTAATGCCGCCCACCGGCTCGCCCTCGAAGCATAGCTCGTGCACGTCCGAAACCGGATCATAGCGGAAGAGCCGCCCCGCCGGAATGTCCAGCCAGTACAATCGCTGCTCGATCGGGTGCCACAGCGGTCCCTCGCCGGTCTCACAGGCATAGTCGGCTATCAGCTCCGGCTCAACCTTCTCTATTTTGGATTTGAGGTTTTGGATTTTGGATTCTATTTGTTGCTTGGAAAATGCAGGCGGGCACGCCGGCGGTGTGTCCCTACCGACATGGACGATTGGTATGATAGGAGATTTGCCGATCTCATGCACTCCATCCTGCCGTGCGGCAGAGAACAAAGAATGTGGTCCGCGAATAGTATAGGCCGCACCACCTCTCAGAGACTGTTTATGAAGTAGGTGCTAGTCGGTTGAGCAGCAGCCGTGTGATGGCGACATAAATCAAGGCGACTACCGTACGCGAGAGCCGCTCAAAATCATAGCATAACCGCCGGCAACGCATCAACCACGCAAACGTCCGCTCTACCACCCAGCGACGTGCCTCCACTAGAAAACCCGTATGTTCATGCACCGTGGTCACCTCCAGGTCAACGCCGCGCTCAAGCGCAAACTCCGACAGCGGCCCGCTCACGTACGCAAGGTCCGCCCACACCTTCTTCAGGGACGGGTTCCGCTGCAACGCGAAGTCGATCAGGCCGTAGGCCGCCGCCTTATCGTTGAACGATGCCGGGGTAACGGCCACGGCCAAAGGCAAGCCCTCCGTGTCCACAATGAGGTGGCGCTTGCGGCCACGAACCCGTTTCTTCGCGTCGTTGCCCCGCTCGCTGGCCTCCGGCGCCGCCTGGATGCTCTGGCTGTCGAGAGCGGCGGCACTGGCCTGGGGTGCTCGTCCGATCTGGCGGCGCCACTGCTGGTGCAGCACGTCGTAGATGCGCTCCAGGGTGCCGTCGTCTCTCCAGAGCGCAAAGTAAGCGTAGACGGTGTTATGGTTGGGAAAGTCATGCGGCAGGTCGCGCCAGCCACAGGCATTCTTGTCGAGGTAGAAGATAGCCTCCAGGACACGGCGCACATCGGTTGTACGCGGGTGGCCGCCGGGGCGAGCGGGTGGGATCAGGGGTTCAACGAGCGCCCACTGCTCATCGGTGAGGTCGGTCGAGTAGTGCTTCATAGCAAGTACCGGTTGGTTCACCTCATTGAACGCTTAACTTCATAAACAGTCTCTGACAACGAACAAACCTGTAAGATCCGTTACAATTCCCCCAAACGAGCCCCTAATTACCCATCACTCATTACTCATTACCCATTACTGAAGCCCACCGGCAGATCCAACCGGTCTGCAAATCGGAGCAGCGCGGCATAGGCCTCCGAAGGCGGCGGAAGACGGACGCCAGGGGCGAGGTCGGCGGCCATCTGGGCATAGCCTGTGGAGGCTCGTTCCAGGAGGCGCAGATCCTGGAAGCGGGCGCGGGTTACCGGCTGTACCTCTGGCCACTGCGCCGTCTTCGCCAGCAGGAAACGGGTCACCTTATCCGCGTCCACGGGCTGTGGACGAGCCAGGGTGTAATACCACACGTCGAAAAGATCCTGCGGCCGGTGGATGCCGCGCGTGACTTGCTGCAAAAGCGCCTTGAGCTTCTCGGCGAGCACGTCTTCCAGTGAGGGTACGTGCACAGGGACGCCGGAGCGATGAGCGGTACGGGCTTCACAGACCACCTCGCTCAGCGTCACCTGCATTTCGACGTAGCGCCTGCAGAGATCCCTCTCCGCCGCATCCTCCACGTATCCCACCCGTACGTACAGGATAGGCATCTGCTCCGACAGCCGCTGCCAGCAGCTCTGTAGAAGATGAAATCCATGCTTTGCAGCCGATTCAGCGAGGCCTTCGTCGAGCACCGGGCAGAAGGCTCGAAGCAGCTCGTCCGTTTCAGGTGCCTTCTTCTTTTTGAACGTAGTAAGCGAAGTGAAATCGAGGTCATACGAGCGGCGGGGGCTCTCATACGCATAGTACAGGGCAAGCCCCCCTTTCAGCACGTAGTCGTTCCAGAGGACAGGCTGTCCGGCCATCGTATCGAGGACGGCCAGACGCGCCCGCTCATCTGCCTGCATGGTGCCCCGATGCTCAGCCATGCGCGCCTCAGGTAAGCCGGACGCAGAGACCGTCCCGAACGGCGGTCAGAAGACCGGGCGGCACAGCGGATGCGTTCAGTTCGAAGCGGCTGAAGGTCCGGCGGCGCGGATAATGCTTCCGGCAGGCGGTAAAGTAGGCGGCCTGCTCGTCGGGGGGAAGGTCGAGCAGGCTGCGCATGCGTGCATCGTCAGCGCCGATGTCGTACATCTGCCGCACCAGCGCGTGCAGCCACCGTGTTTCGGAACCTTCGTCCGGCGGCGTCAGCGCGAGCTGATCCGCACCGGTGCCGTCCAATACGACCTCCGGATGCCAGGCGGATTCGAGACGGAAGTGCTTGAGAAAAGCCTCGTACACCATGACCGTCCCGTTCACTTTTCCATCGAAGGAATACCCGGCAATGTGCGGCGTGGCGACGTCCACCAGGCGGAGCAGTTCCAGGTCCGGCGTTGGCTCCCCCTCCCACACGTCCAGGACGGCGGCGCCCAGCCTGCCTGCTTCCAGTCGTCCACGTAGCACCGCATTGTCGACGACGGGACCTCGACAGGTATTGAGGAGCCAGGCACCCGGCTTCATCCGTTCGAGCGCTTCACGGCCGATCAGGTGAAAGGTCGGGTACGGCCCCTGCTTCTCCAACGGCACGTGGAGCGTCACGACATCGCTCTCCGCGAGCAATAGGTCCAGCGGCACGTAGCCGCCCGCCCCCCCGTCCATTTCACCCGTATCCGCTCTGGGCGGGTCGTTTGTGAGGAGCTGCATGCCCAACGCGGGGAGGCGGGCCGCAAGGCGGCTGC
This sequence comes from Rhodothermales bacterium, assembly GCA_035699265.1. Lineage (GTDB taxonomy): Bacteria > Bacteroidota > Rhodothermia > Rhodothermales > DASSAV01 > DASSAV01. Next base: position 5,834 of record DASSAV010000102.1, on the reverse strand, counting down.
CGATGTTGCCGACCCCGACGATCCCGAATGTCTTGCCCTTCAGCGACTCCCCTCTGCGCACAGCCGTCCGGAGCAGCGCCGCCAGTACATACTCCACGACCGAGGTGGCATTGGAACCCGGCGCATGGGCGAACGCGATCCCCCGCTCGCGCAGGTAGTCCTGGTCGATATGGTCCGTCCCGATGGTAGTCGATCCCACGAACCGGACACGGCTCCCTTCCAGGAGTCCCGCATGAACCGGGGTGACGCTCCGAACGAGGAGCACGTCCGCATCGCGCACGCAATCGGCAGTAACGTCCCGTCCATTCAGGGTCCGCACCTCTCCATAGGACCCGAACGAGTCCCGCACGAAGGGGATATTCTCGTCCGCCACGATTACAAAATCATGCCCCTGCATGAATGACCTCCGGTTACACACGTTGAACAGGCAAAATTAGGCGGCCACACATGAAGGAACCATGAGGATCCGAAACAATACCCCTTGCGAGTCCGTTGGGCGCCAGAATGAGGACGTTTTGCCGCCATTCTGGAGCCATTTTGCCCTGTTTTATGCCGAGTTGCCTACTTTCCTGACGCGCGTATGCGTTCAGAACGGGCCATTGGGGGCATTCGGGCCGGTTTTCGGTGCGATTCCATATAGATCTGGCTCAAGGCATTCTTTTCCGTGTCGGCAACGGCGCATATGGCACGTGCTTCTTCTGGGTTTGCGACGCCCTGACTCGTCGTATTTTGCCGCAAATCAGGCTGGATTCGAAGATTTCGAGCTAGATAACAAGGAATTCACAGGTGTATTCCCAAACTTAGGCGCATATTTGACCCTTGTTGAACGCTGAAACGCAAACTTCGACGTGGGCGAAACCTGTGGAGGCAGGTCGTGCCGAGGAGACTGTCGGAAAGGGCACGAGACTTGTTGGTGCCGGGTCCGATTCCTTTGACAGACCTGTTGAAGCCGACGAGCGCTTCTCTCATAACGGATACAGGAGGTAACCGATGCATCCGATGAAGAAGGTGAACGGCGTAAAACTGCTGATATACGCTTCTGTAATGGTGATGAGCGGTCTGCTGATGTTTCAGCACGCCGACCTGCTTGGCAGGACCCTCGCCGCCGCGCTACTTCCGGGCGATGCTTCACCCATCGCCAGCGCGACCCGTTCCCCCGACGCTTCGATCTCAGAGATAAGTACGGTCCGTTTTTCGAGCCAGCTTTACTCTGAGACGGAGATCGATTTCGAAAAGCTGACGCCGCTCCCACCCGAGCATATCGACTCGGAGACCCTCTGGCTCGCCCGCTGCATCTACTCAGAGAGCAAGCGGGAGAAAGAGGAGGAACTGGTGGCGTGGGTCGTACGCAACCGCGTAGAAACGGAGTATCGAGGCAAGACGAGCTATCGGGATGCCATCTTGGACCCGTACCAGTTCAGTGCCTTCAACCCCGAAACACGCACGCGCGACTTTTATTCGAGCCTGGGGCCGAAATCGCACTATCCGGGCTGGCAAGAAGCGCTGCGGATTGCGTACGAGGTGCGTCACGCCGCCCCCAAGTTTCGTCCGTTCTCAACGCTTACCCGGCATTTCTACAGCGAGCAGTCTATGCTGGCGGGGATGCCGGAACCCAGCTGGGCGGACGGGTTCCGGACGGTGCTCCCCGAGCGTGATTACAACATCGAACCGCGCCGTTTCCGCTTCTACGCGGGCATCCACTGACCTCAGTCCCAAGCCGATTGCAGGTTGAACCAGCACGAGCCCGTCGGAATGAACTCCGGCGGGCTCCGTTGTAAGCACCCTGTCCGATTGCCCGCAGTCCATACCCCAGCATGCGCCGCGCCCTCGTTTTCCTCTTCATCTTGTCTGGCTGCATCTCCAGATCACGTCAACCGCCACCCTCCGCGCCCGCTCACTACGCGCACGACGGCTTCCGGATCGCCGCGTACAACGGCGAGTTTCTTTTCGACGGCACAGGAAATGAGGGGCAGGCCGACTTCCCATGGAAGGATGATCCTTTGAAGGCGCAAGAGCACCTTCGCCGCGTGGGAGACGTCATTCGGTCGCTGGATGCCGACGTGGTGATGCTGGCCGAGGTGGAGAACGATGCCGTCTTGAAGGCACTCATCGACGGCCCGCTCGCCGGAATGGGCTATCGCGCGTACTTCGTGCAAGGTACCGACACCTTCACGGGGCAGGATGTGGGGCTGCTCTCCCGTGTGCCGATCTCGTTCGTGGGCCGGACGGACGAGCGGGTTCGAGTAGCCGGTTCGGAGGATACCTACGGGGTAAGCAAGAATATCTACGCCCGGCTGAACTTCAGGGGCATTCCGACGACCCTGATCGGGCTCCACTTCCTGGCACAGCCCGACAACCGGGATCGGAAGGCGCACCGGGAAGCACAGGCAGAGGTAATCCGTCGCCTCGTCGTGCGCGAACAGGCTTCGGGACGCGCGGTGGCGGTGCTGGGCGACTTCAACGACTTCGACACGCAACCTGATATATCAGGCCACAAATCCATCACGCGCGTGCTTCAGACCATCAAGGAGGCCGGCACCGGGGCCTCAGATGACCTGGTCAACGTGATGTTGCGCGTGCCCAGGCGCCAGCGCTACACGGATTTCTACGACCGGAACGACAACGGGGAGGTCGATGCAGGAGAGTATTCGGCCCTCGACCACATTCTGCTCTCCCCTGCCCTCTTCCAGCGCGTCGTCGAGGTAAGCTACTTCCACCCCTACGACCCTACGCAGGTTAGCGACCATTTTCCGATCGTGGTTACGCTCGGTCTGAATTAGTAAAGTGTTCGAGTGTTCACGTGTTGGGGTGTTCTGGACGACCGCCTGCGGCAGACCGTCGACCGCCGCGGTGTGGGGTGTGGGAGCATTGGCGGGTGGCGGGCGTATTGCTTGAGCTTGCCTGGCCAGTAGATTTGCGGCCGGCATCGAGTCTAAAAGGCGGGGATTTCCATGGGCATTGTTGGCGGTACAGTCCACGAAACTGCGGAAGCCGGTACGCTGCCAGCGAGCCGGGAGGACCGGTACGAGGCCGTGCTGGGGCGTATAAGGGGGCTGCTGGAGGGGGAGGACGACTGGATTGCCGCGATGGCGACGGTAGCCTGTGAATTGCACCAGGCGTTCGAATCCTTCCACTGGACCGGATTCTACCGGGTGACCGGGCCTTCGCTGCTCGTCGTCGGCCCTTACCAGGGCGGGCACGGGTGCCTGCGGATCCCATTCGACCGGGGCGTGTGCGGCGCGGCCGCTCGGACCCGTACGACCCAACTGGTGCCGGACGTGAGCCAGTTTCCGGGCCACATCGCGTGTGCCTCCAGCACGCGATCTGAGATCGTCGTCCCGGTCGTCACCTCCGACGGCAGGCTGCTTGCTGTTCTGGACGTGGACTCGAATTTTCCAGGGGCCTTCAACGGCACGGACAAGCTGTATCTGGAACGGCTCTGCGCCGAACTCGGCAGGCAGTTTCAGTCTGCAACCTTTGCGTGATATAAACTGCCTGGCGGCACGTATATTCAGTTAGTGAGTTGGTGCGAAAACTTCCGGCAGACGTGACCGGCAGCCGGGTTGCGAATGGGTTTGTAGAGACGATCAAGTGTGGGAGCTTCCTCCGGCAGCCATGATTCCGTTGGCCGGTCAACATGAACATATTGCCCGGCACTCCCATGCGTATCGGACTTCTCTTTGCTATCATCATTGCCGTCCTGGCAGTGATCTTTGCTATCCAAAACCCTGGGTACACAGCACTTTCGCTCGGCCCCTACACGATTCGTGTTTTGACGGCGGTAGCCCTGATCGTGGCGTTCGGCGTCGGTGCGCTGGTGGGCATGCTGCTTACCCTGCCTTCTAGCTGGCGCCATCGTCGCCGCGCCCGGCTGCTCGAAAAACAGTTGGGCGAGCACGGCCCCGTTGTGGAGCGGACCGTCGTGGAGGATCCATCGTTGAGCACCCGCGGCAGCGCATTGTAATCAAGGGCCTGGCGTCTCCCGGAGGTAAGTCCGGTGCATGCGGTCCCGTACGCCGCGACACCCGAAACCGGGGATTCCGCTCTTCCCTGCCTGCTTCCGGTGGCCAATACCGGGAGAGACTATCGTTTGCTCAGTCCGCCGTTGGGAGTGACGGCTTTATATAGAAGATGAATCATGACTGACCAGAGACAGCATGTGATCCTACTGGCGGAGGACGATCCGGACGATCAGATGTTTGCACGAAAGGCGCTCGGAGGACTCCGGGACACCGTCCGGCTCGAGATCGTCTACAATGGGGAACAACTGTTGCAGTATTTACGGCATGAGGGTCCGTATGCCGGTGAGGCCGTTACGCCGAGGCCGGACGTCATTCTACTGGACCTCAACATGCCGAGGATGAGCGGGCGTGAGGCCCTCCGCGAACTCAAACGCGACCCAGCGTTCCGGCGCATTCCCGTCATCGTCCTGACCACGTCCAAGGCGCAGCTGGACATCGTGGATTGCTACGATATCGGCTCGAACGCGTACGTGGTGAAGCCGCTCAGCTACAAGCAGATGTGTACGGCGATGGACGCCATCGGGCAGTTCTGGTTCAACACAGCCAAGCTCGCACCGAGAGACAGGTAGGGGTTGAAGGTTAGCGGGTTTCGGGGCGTCAGTGCACCCCGTCTGCAACGCCGAGTTGTTCCAGGGCGTCGCGGATGATGGCTTCGGCCTGCTCGGCTGAGGAGGACTCGGCGTAGATGCGCAGTACCGGCTCTGTGCCGGAGGGGCGCACCAGCAGCCAGCCGTCGTCGGTGAGGTGCTTGTAGCCGTCAAGTGTCTTCACCTCCCGAACGGGGCGGCCTGCGATCTCACTGAGGCCCCCGCTCTTCAGACGGTCGAGAACCCGCTGCTTCTTTTCCTCGGTCGTGTGCACGTCGGCCCGGCGGTCGTAGTGCGGGCCGAACTCGTCGAACAACTCCTGCACGAGTTCGGACAGCTTTTTGCCGCGTACGGTCATCATCTCCACGATGAGGAGGCCGATGTAGATACCGTCGCGTTCCGGGATATGTCCCTTGACCGCCATTCCACCCGACTCCTCGCCACCAACCAGCACATCGCCTTCTACGATCTTCTGGCCGATGTATTTGAAGCCGATGGGGGTCGTCTCCACCTTCAGGCCGTACTTCCGGCCCATCTCATCCAGCATGTGGGTCGTGGAGAAGGTCTTGACGATCTCGCCGGTTAGTCCACGCTCTTCGTGGAGGTATTTCACGAGCAGGGCCAGCATCTGGTGCGAGTCGACGAACTGGCCTGTCTCGTCGAACAGGCCGATCCGGTCGGCATCGCCGTCATTGGCGAGCCCGACTTCATAGCCCTCCTCCACCACGATCTGCGCGAGGTCCTGGAGGTTTCTTTCGAGGGGTTCGGGGGCCTGTCCGTGAAAGCCGGGATTCAGGTCGCTGCGCAGTTGGAGCACGCGCTCCGGGCCCAGTAGCCGGGCGACGACTCCCTGGCTGGCGCCGAACATGGCGTCGTGGGCGATGCGGATGCCGGACTTTATGATGGCGGCGAGATCCAGCCGAGTCCTGAGCATGTTCTCGTAGTCGGTCTCAACGTCCACTACGTCTATCCGGCCCTGGCTCCGTAATTCTTCGAACGACTGCTGCAAGGGGGGGCGGTCCTGGATACGGTCCATTTCAGCCTCAACTGCGGAGATCATGTCGGGAGAGGCGGGACCGCCGAAGTTCGCCTTGATTTTGAAGCCATTGTATTCGGGGGGGTTGTGACTGGCCGTGATGACGATGCCTGCATCGCACTCGAACTCGCGGGTGGCCCAGGAGATGGCGGGCGTCGTGGCGATGGTCTCGGCGAAGATGACGTTGAC
>DASSAV010000101.1:0-4803 GCA_035699265.1 Rhodothermales bacterium | reverse complement strand
CGACGGCTACCTGGGCTACGAACTCTGCCATCCCGTCCTGAACGAGTACCACGAATACGCCGGCCTGGACTACGTGGACGAGCAGGTCCGCCTCGCCCGCGAGTACATGGCTCAGGTGCTGGAGGGTGAGCTACCGACGGTGGAGCAGGGCCGCGCTGTGCCGGACTACTTTGCCTGAGCGAAGTCGTAGAACTTCCAGGTGCTAAAGCACTCCGGCCTTACGCGTGACGAATCCTGCGTAAAACCGAAGCTCGCGATTCGGGCGTCAGGCGACGAAAGCTGTACGATCATCTGGTCGTAGAGAAGTTGCATACACAAGGCCGGACCCGGATACCACGCCTCTCGAACGTCAACACCATTGTGGAGCAGCGCAGCCAGCACGGAGTCGGGTCCGCCTGCCAGTGCGCTGCCATATCCGAAGTACGTGCTGGACGAGAAGGGTCTCGGTATGGTCTCCGGCGCGACGTCGACCGGGACGGGGACACGCCTGGCCGTGTCGGGCTCTGAATTCAGGATGCCGCAACCCTGCGCGGCAAGTAGGACGACCAGAGCCCAGACCCGTAAAACATGTTCTTTCATGGCAGTTTGCATCAGGTATCCGATCTGACGAGCTTTCAATTCCTCCAGTGCAAATCCATTCGTCAAGATCGAGTCGGTGGGGAACGAACTGGCGTATTTCACCTTCGCCGGAATCCGTATAGGCTCTCATTCGAGTCTATGATTGGATCAAGCCCGTTGCAAGTCAATTCGCCGCCCCTGCTCATCGGCATGTGAGAGTCGTAGCCGGATCGCGTTCTCCGGCAGCAGAAGCAGTACTCAAATGTGCTGTTCCTTACGCCCTCAGCAGGCGCTCTACGGCTTCGACAAACTCTTCAATGTCGGCTAGGAGCCCTCTCGCTATATCTAGGCTGGTCGGGTCGTCGAGATCGTAGTCGGCATCATGGCGCCGCTCGAACGCTACACCGAGGACAGACGCCGTATCAGCATCGACGAGGCCCGTGCGAACGTAGTGATAGCCAAACCGGTTAATAACACCGGCATGGGTAGCAGGCGCCTCCCCTACAGCATCGACGGCTGCTCTGGCTGCGTAAAAAACTGCGTAATATGCACGGCTGACAGCGGGCGAGGCCACCCAGCTTCAACCAGAACCTGGGCGGCGGCCAACTCTTCGCGTGCCGCTCGTAGGGATGCCCGCACATCCCCGGTCATAGGTCCACGCCTTCCGTCGCTGCACGGCGCGTAAGAGCACGTCTTTCATCAGCAGCCCACGTCTCATCGCCGACGATAAAGGCGACCAATTCACCCGTCTCGAAGGCGATCCGAGTTGTGAGGCGGCCCAAACGGCCGAACTCCCCATGCTTGTCCACCGGCTCTTTCAGAACGACGAGGAGATCGATGTCGCTTCCAACGTGTGCATCTCCCCTGGCCTGTGAGCCGAAAAGTACCAGACGGCGGAGGCGGTCTCCGTAGAGCCGATGTAGCCCGACGCGGGCCGCGTGAAGCGCTCCGCGAACGGAAGGACTGACGTTGAGTTGGTCTATGGCGCCTTTGGATTTGACAGGCATAGGACACACGGCTGCCCCGGATGCGGCAGGAAGATGAAATGAAATGGAGTGAGAAGCAATGCCTAGTATGCTATTTGACTTGCTCTATCTTACGATCATCCATATTCAGATGCGAGAGTTTCAGACGTATAGTGTTCTCCGGCAGCAGGGATTCCACTTTATCGGGCCATTCCACAATGCAAAGCCCGTCGCCGTAGAAGTAGTCTTCGAAACCGAGTTCGTAGAACTCGTCCTGGCTCTTGATCCGGTACGCGTCGAAGTGGTAGATGTCGAAGTAGGGCCCGGTATATTCGTTCACGATGGTGAAGGTGGGGCTGGTCACGGCGCCATCCGGAACGCCCAGTGCCCGCGCGATTCCCTGGACGAGGTGCGTCTTTCCGGCTCCCAGTTCACCGTACAACGCCAGCACGTCCCCCGGACGTAGCTCCCCCGCTATTTTCGCCCCCAGTTCGCGCGTCTCCTCTGGCGAGTGGGTGGTTGCGGGAAAAAGGCCGGGGAATTTTGGATATTGGATATTGGATATTGGATTCATCGCGGCCATACGCGTCCCTGAACTGCTTGATGTAGCCTAATTCAAAATCTACTCAACATGGATTGGGCAAGTCTTACAATACAAGCGCCCCGGTGTCGTCATCCCGAACGAACGTGAGGGATCTGTATGACACGAGGCGTAGCCGACTGACGTAGTAAACGCGAGGCTCTGAATCCACCTAAACCGATTCACTCTGGACAGATCCCTCCTCGCAAGCTCGTCGGGATGACATTCAGGTTGCGTTTGCCCAATGAGCGTTTGTACATCAGAAGAATCCAAAATCGAGTCATCCTTTCGGGCGCAGCGTCACCACAGGCAGGATCATCTCCTGTAGGGACGCCCCGCCATGCTGCATCGTGTCCCGGTACATGTTGAGATAGTGGTGATAGTTCGTCGGATACACGAAGTAGTAATCCTCCTTCGCGATGATGTAGTTGGAGTTGATGCTGGAGGAAGGGAGTCCGTAGGCAGCGGGGTCTTTCACAAAGATGGCGTGCTTCTCGTCGGCGCGCAGGTTGCGGCCGTACTTGTACCGGAGCGCGGTCGACGTCTCGCGGTCGCCGATGACCTTGGTGGCCCGGAGGGCGCGGATGACGCCGTGGTCGCTGGTCAGGACGATGCTGCAATCCGTGCGGGCCAGGTCTTGAAATGCCTGGAATAGCCACGAGTGCTCGAACCAGGTCCGCGTGAGGGCCCGGTAGGCACGTTCGTCCGGCGCGATCTCCTTCAGCACGTCCGAGTCCGACCGGCTGTGCGCCAGGATATCGACGAAGTTGACGACGATGGCGTTCAGGTCGTTCTGCCCGTAATCGGAAATGTTCTGCGCGAAGAGGCGTCCGTCCTGCGTACCGACCAGTTTTTCGTAGCGCACCTTCGCGCTGACCCGTTTTCTGCCCAGGAGGTCGTTCAGGAACTGCTCCTCGTTGCGGTTGCGGCTGTACTCGTCGTCTTCGGAATCCGACCAGACCTGCGGCCAGCGCTGCTGGATCTCCCGGGGGAGCAGCCCGCTGAAGATGGCGTTGCGGGAGTACGGCGTGGCCGTCGGCAGGATGGAGTAGTGAAACTGCTTCTCCAGATGGAAAAGCGGGTACAGTAGCTTCTCGAACTCCAGCCACTGATCGTACCGCATGCAGTCGATCAGGAAAAAGAACACTGACCGGCCCGCCTTCATCTCGGGCAGGACGAACGTGGGCACCACTTCGTGCGAGAGCACGGGGCGGTCCTCGTCGGGCGGGGTGGACGACCGCTTGATCCATTCAGGGTATTCGTCCTGGACGTAGTTGCCGAAGACGCGGTTGGCCTCGGCGTACTGGTCTTCCAGGATTTGCCGCGCCGCCTCATCCCCTTCCAGTTCGACGTCGTACTTGACGAGCTTCAGGTACAGATCGATCCACTCCTCGTGCGAGAGCGGATTCATGAGTTGAAGCGTAATCTGGTTGAAGCTCTGGAGGTAGTTCTGCGAGACCTTCTCGTTGCGGAGACGGCTCCGGTCGAGCAGCCGCTTGCAGGTAAGCAGGATCTGGCTCGGATTGACGGGCTTGGTGAGGTAATCGCTGATCTGCCCCCCCAGCGCCTCCTCCATCAGGTGCTCCTCCTCGCTTTTGGTCACCATCACGATGGGCACTTCCGGGGAGAGTTGCTTGATTTCCGACAGGGTCTCCAAGCCTCCCATGCCGGGCATCTGCTCGTCGAGCAGGACCAGGTCGTAGTTCTCTTCGCGCACGCGGTTCACGGCATCCGCCCCGTTGGTTACGCTGGTAACGTCGTAACCTTTGTGCTCCAGGAAGAGGATGTGCGGGCGCAGCAGGTCGATCTCGTCGTCTGCCCACAGGATGCGAGGGGTATTGGCCATACGCTGGAATCGGATAAGTTTGTGCAGGGATGTCGTTATGTACCGGTGTGGGACGGGTTAGGTTCGAGAGGCTTGAGCGAATCCAGGAACCGACGAGTCTGCGAGACTATGATATACAGGCAGACGCTCGTACGCTCGTAGGCTCATAATCTCGTAGACTCCTTGTATATTGGCGACGTGCTGCCCGGCTTCTGAAGGAGTAACTTCGATGCCTTCTCACGAACCAGACGGTTATCCCTAATGACCAAGCAGATCGACATCATCGCATGGCTCCACATCGCCTACGGCGTGCTCATCCTGCTCCTCGCCTTCGTCGTGACGGGGGCCGTCATCGGCGGCGGATTGATCTCAGGTGAGCGCGAGGCCATAGCGGTCACGACCACCGTCGGCATCGTGCTGGGGATCGTCTTCGTCGTGCTGGCCCTCCCGTCGCTGATAGGCGGGTGGGGGCTCCTCAATCGCCGGTCCTGGGCGCGTACGCTCATCATTGTCCTCAGCGTCATCGACCTGTTCAGCTTCCCCATCGGCACCGCCATTGGCGGGTATTCACTGTGGGTGCTCTTTCAGGATGAGGCGCGCGCTGAGTTTGAAGTCAACCCGTACTGAGAAACGGCTTTTTAGGCTGAAATGCGCTAAACGTCTCCCTTGAGGGAGATGTCGCGCCAGCGATAGAGGGTGTTCTGATTTCATACACCCCTATGGTCCCCTCATGGTCATTGATGTATTCTTTCGGCAAAGCAGAACGTGCTCGCCTCGCTATCTGCCTCCCATCGAATCGTGGATCCGCGCGCCGGATGAATCCCCGCGCGTTGAGCGAGTGGCGCAACACTTCACACCTATCCGGCCTACCGCCC
>DASSAV010000100.1:0-2303 GCA_035699265.1 Rhodothermales bacterium | reverse complement strand
AATAGGACGCCGTCTCGATTTTTCGGGTCGGCGTCCTTCATTTTCTGCGTTTTTCCGCGCAAAACGACGATTGCCTCATTCTCGGGACTAGTTCGGAAACTTCCGTCACGATACACGAGGTGCGGAGGGGTTAGATCCGCCGATCCGGTCGTCACCGCTTGTGCCCGACGGCGAAGGTGTGGAGCTCAGGATCTTCCCCATGCACTTCCGTTCTCTCAATCTCTCGGTGGCTGGATCCCCTCCGGCACACCGTCTGCCGTCATCTCCGGCACCCACGGGTGTCCGTTGACGGTCACGCCCGTCGCGAGCACGTCCTCCGCGTAGCGGAAAACCGGCTGCTCGCCCGCGTCGCGGAACATGACGTCGGCTAAAAACACGCGCCGCACGGGGGCCTCGGGCTGGCCGAGCAGCCGAAGCGAAACTGCCCGGGCCTGCCATACCCGTACGTTCCGCAGGAAGATGTCGTGGATCTCGGGGGGAAAGTGGCCGCCCCGCCAGCCTTTGTAGTCGCTCGTAACGATGAACCCGTCGGAAGCAGTGAGCACGTCGAGGTCCCGGACATAGACGTGCCGCACGAAGCCGCCCCGGTCCAGGTTGGACTTGATGTAGAGCCCGTGCCCGTTCTCGTCCTCGGCTACGTTGCTTTCCATGAACACCCACTCTACACCACCCGACATCTCCGAGCCTATCGAAAGCGCCCCGCCGACCGAGGAACGCAGGCGGTTGTTTCGGATTACGATGTAGGCAGAGGATTGGCGGCTGCGGCCGTCCGCATCGCGCCCGGCTTTGATCGCGATGGCATCGTCATGCGTGTGTATGTCATTGTTCTCGATCAATACGAACCGGCTGCCCTCCGGGTCGATACCGTCGTCGTTGGTCGTGCCCGCTCGAATGGTAGTACCGCGCACCGTTACGTTCTCGCACAGGACGAAGTGGGTCGTCCAGAACGGGCTATTCTTGAGGGTGACGCCTTCAATGAGCACGTTGCGGCTGTTCAAGAACTGGACGAGGCCGGGGCGTAGATAGTAATGCCGGCCATCGCCCTCATTGATCCCGTCTCCGTTCAGATCGAGATAGCCGTTTCCGAAGATGCGCTGCTCGACCGGTACACCCTCGGCATTCATGCGCCGCAGCCGAGGCTTGTTGCCCTCCGTCTCCTGATTCATGCCGTCGTTGTCGCGCTTCCACAACGACCACGCTCCCTCGGTCCGCCCGTCGATTACTCCGGAGCCCGTGATGGCGATGTTCTTCCTGTCACGAGCGTAGAGCAGCGGCGAGTAGTTGTATGCAAACGTGCCTTCCCAACTCGTCAGAACGAGCGGCGTGTAGTCGTCCGGATCCGTGCCGAACCGGAGCGTCGCGCCAGCTTCCAGGTGCAGATCGATGTTGTCCTCGAAGTGTATCGGGCCGTTGGAGAGATAATCACCGGGCGGCAGCACCACGCGACCACCTCCCTGCGTGGCGCAGGTCCGGAGCGCGGCCATGATGGCGGGGCGGTCGTCGGTGATGGTCGCCTCTGGCGTGGCGCCGAAGTCGGTAACGATACAGTCGCGGTCGGGGAAGGTCGGCGGGTCGATGCGAGCGAGGATCGCAGGCAGCGTTGCCCACGCCGCCGTCTCCTGCGCCTGTGCCGCCACCGGTGTAAAGGCGTCCGCGACGGGGACCTCTTGCGCCGTCGCCGGACGCACCTGCATCAATCCCGAAAGGGCGATGCCTAGCCACAACAAAACATAACGCATGACTTCCGAACGGGGCGCGAGGGTGTCAGCTTCCGAATTTGCGACGTGAGGCGTACTACCGCTCCATTTGCCAGGACATGGAAGTGTCCTTCCAGACGTTACTTGGTCAGCGTATACTCGTACAGCGTTCGCAGTGCGGGATCGACGAACCTCACGGTGAAGCGCGACTCGCTCGCCTCCAACACGGCAAAGCCGGGCGAACTCATCGCGAAGAGTGATTGCGGACCCTTTTCGACCTCCCGCAGCTTTCCACCGGTCCCAGCCACGAAGAAGTGGAGGTTCCCGACTGGCTTCAGGTGCTGCATGTCGTGATCGTGGCCCGCCAGGTAGACATCCAGGCGTCCCCGGATGACCGGCAGGAGACGCTCGATCAGGTCCTCATTATTACCGTGCTGCCCGGCCGAATAAATCGGATGGTGCGCGTAGGCCACTTTCCAGCGGGCCTTACTCTTCGCGAGCTCCCGGTCGAGCCACATCAGTTCCGCATCCGAGAGTACATCCGTTTCCAGCGCGAAGAACTGCACCGGACCGGCCGTATAGGTGTAATACGTCGCCGGCATGTGC
>DASSAV010000099.1:0-6504 GCA_035699265.1 Rhodothermales bacterium | reverse complement strand
CAGGGGTGGTTGGTATCTGCTCCACAACCAGCACTGATCTTGCGGATTTGGGAATACGGTTGAGAGTTGATTCTGTTCAGCGACGACGTTTCTTTCTAACCAGACGAAGGGGTGTGATGAGAGCAATCGTAATGGCTTGTTTGACGTTTGGCCTGGTCTATACCGCACAGGGGCAGACCATTACGATAGATCAGGAGGATGCCGTTGTCTGGGGGCAGGACCAGATCATCGAAGGGAGCACGGATCAGGCGGGTGGTATCCTGAAGATCGGGGGTGAAGAAGTCGCCTTCACGCCGGAAGGTGGTGCCTTCTCCGTCCCGGTCTGGATTCGCGAGGGGACGACCGAGATCGTAGCCTGCACGTCGGACGAGATATCGTGCCCGGATACGCTCCGCCTGACGCTGGGCTACGAATTACGTCCGGAACTCTCCCTTACCGCTACTGCTACGGGGCGGACGGTCGAGCTAGACGGCAGTATGCTCGCCAACCCGGACAGTAGTGCGCTGACATTCAAATGGGTCCAGGATGCTAATAACCCGGCGCAGGTAATGCTATCGTCAGCATCGGACACCACTGCGAGCGTAGACCTCCCCGAGGGCACCCCGTTCGGGGAGTACTACTTCGACCTGCTGGCGATCTCGGACGACACGGTTCGCGCCCGCACGTTCGTCACGGTGGACTCCACCGGCGTCACCCCGTTCGACATACGGCACGACCACGCCGCCTGGGTCGACGCGGCGGTGGTCTATGGTGTCACGCCCTATAACATGGATAACTCCGGCGACCTGCAGAACGTGACGGCTCGTTTGCCCGAAATTGCCGACCTCGGCGTCAACACGCTCTGGATCCTGCCCATCTATACGACCGCCGACCCCCGCGGCCCCGGCTACTGGGTGACCAACTTCTTTCAGGTCCGGCGCGATTACGGCACTGAAGAGGACTTTCGCAACCTCGTCGAGGCCGCCCACGCGCGCGGCATGAAGGTGTTGCTCGATTTCGTGCCCAACCACACGCACATCGACCACCCTTACGCACAGGATGCCATCGCCCATGGTGACCAGTCGCATTATTACGATTTCTACCAGCGCACGCGAGACGACGCACCCTATTCGAACAACTACCGCAGCCGTACGATCGGAAACATGTCGTTCCTCTGCTACTTCGACTGTTCGGGAGGAAATCCGCTCCCCATGCTCAACTTCGACAACCCGGAAGTGCAACGATGGATTACCGAGGCGGCCCGGTACTGGATCGAAGACTTTGACATCGATGGATACCGGATCGACGTGGCGTGGGGGCCGCGTTCGCGTAATCCGGAGTTCATGCAGCAGTGGCGTCTGGCCCTGAAGCGCGAAAAGCCGGGGATCCTCCTGCTCGGCGAGGATACGGCAGCGGACTCAACGGCATTCGATGCGTTCGATGCGGCGTACGACTGGTATGTAGACCGGGGCTTTGTGTCGCACTGGACATGGCAGACTGAATACACTGACATATACGCGGAGCAACCGAGTAAGACCATCTTTAACTACCGTGACATAAACGCACGCACGGATCTCCTGCGCGATGCCCTTACGAACGAGGGGCAGGGGTGGGACTCGGACGCGATGGTGTTTCGCTTCATCGAGAATAACGATACCCGGCGGTTCATCCTGGACCACGGACCGGCGCGGACGAAGATGGCCGCTTCCCTGGTGTTTTCATTGCCGGGCCTGCCGCTCATCTTCAATGGCCAGGAGGTTGGTATGACGCCTCAGCCGTATGCCAACGACAGCTATCCCATATTCTATGGATCCATCGCGGATGCCGCTGATCCCTACGGCCTCTACCCCTATTACCAGCACCTCATCGACCTCCGGGAGATGTTTCCCGCCTTCCGAAGCGACCAGGGCCACTTTGCGGAGATGCCGCTGCAACCGGCCGATGCGGCAGGCCACGTCTATGCGTACAGGCGCTGGGAAGGCGACGAGAATGCATTCGGCGTCATCAACATGGGGCCGGATCCTGAGACAGTGACCCTGTCTCTTCCTATTAACGACCTGGGCTTGGAGGATTCGAAGACCTACTACTTCAACGACGTCATTAACGGTACGGCGATCGCGGCGACGGGCGCCGAACTGGCCTCGGTCTCTGTAGACGTTCCGGGCTATACGACGGAGCTGTACGTCCTGGCCGATTCAGCCATGGACATCAGCGTCTCGATCCCCGCCGACGGTCCGGGCGGGGAGCTACCCGCGCAACTCGCGCTGGAGCAGAACTATCCGAATCCGTTCAGGCAGGCAACGACCCTCGCGTTCTCACTACCCAGGCCCGAGCACGTCCGGCTGGCGGTGTACGACGTGCTGGGCAGGCAGGTCGCCGTCTTACAGGACGGCCAGCTTGCGGCGGGGCACCACCAGGTCGACTTCGAGGCCGACGGACTCGCGAGCGGGATGTACTTCTACCGGCTCGAAGCAGGCGACCGCGTCGTCACGAAACGCATGCTGCTCGTGAGGTAATTCAATGCTGGTACAGCGACGACATAGCACGAGGGGCTGGCCCTCAGGAGGGCGGGTACTTCTTGGCCCAGCCGTCTGCGGGTTCGTACCCCCGGTGCAGGTCGTCGGCGAGTTGCGTGATGACGTCACGCAGTTCGAGCTTATCGAGCCAGTGCTGCGGGATGGCACCGGCACCCAGCATGGTTCCCAGAATATTACCCGTAATGGCGCCAGTGGTGTCGGCGTCCCCACCGTGATTGACGGCCAGGAGGACGCCCTTCGCAAAGTCGTCCCCGGCGACGAGAGAGCAGTACAGGGCAATCCCGAGGGCCTCGTCGGCCACCCAGCCCTTTCCGATCTGCTTCAAGGCCTCGCGGTGGTCGATGCCTGCATGGACCAACTCCTGCGCGTACTGGATCGCATGCAGCGTTTCCTCGTGGTTCTGCTCCAGCCGCAGCACACGGACGGTCTCCTGGATCGCTCGGTCCAGCGACCAGGCATCTCGCAGGTAGCCGACGATCTTGCTCACGCAACCCGCCGCCAGGTGGGCCGTGGGGTCGCCATGCGTGATGGCGGCGCTGTCCCGTCCGAGCTCGAACGGACCGGAAGGGAGCGCGGCGAGTCCAGCCGGTGCGGAGCGCATGATGCCTCCGGCCCCCTTGCTCTGATTGATCGGATTGTCGATCGTGCCTACGCGCCCACTCTCGAGCGCTTCCATGACGCTCTTGCCGGGCGCCCGTCGAGCGTGGAGATCCTCAATCGTGATGAGCCAGCCGTTCAGAACGGAGTCGAACTCCGGGTTGTCGGCCCGCTCGCCCTGCGTGTACAGCCAGCGCATGTAGGCGTTGTGCAGGACCGTTACAGGGTCGTAGTGCCCGATCCTCTTCCGGCGCACCCCGGCCCGCAGCATGCCCTCGGCCGTGAACAGGCTCATCTGCGTGTCGTCCGTGATCGCGCCCACGCGCCCGTACGCTTCCACCATGTCCGTAATGCCGTCCGGCCCGTACTTCTCCCGGATCTCTTCTGGCGACAGCACCTCGACCGGGGCGCCGAGCGCATCCCCTACAGCCCCGCCCAGCAGACACCCCCGAAAGCGGTCGATGTCCCGGGGAGCAAGAACGGACTGCGGGCGCGAGGAACTGGCGGTAAGCATACGACGGCACTGATGTTCGGGGTGGGTTCGGCGTTAATCGAAGGCGCTGTGGAGCACCCAAACCTACGAAAAAGCGACGGCTTCTGCACGCCCGGATGGGCGGCCTACCGCCGGACGGATCCGGGAACATCTGGACGGCACATCGGGCACTGTGAGCCATTTTTCCATATAATGAAGAACCTCTTTACTATTCCCAGTCTCTTATGAACGGCTTCTCCGCGCGCCCTGATCCGTCCGAGTACACCCCTTATTACGGGAAGTACATCGAGCTCGTCCCCGATGGCGACATCCTCGACACGTTGGAGCGGCAGGGGAGTGACACGGCAATGCTGTTGGGAGGCGTCGATCCCGACCGGGGGGAGCACCGCTACGCGCCCGGCAAGTGGACGCTGAACCAGGTGCTCGTACACGTCATGGATACGGAGCGCATTTTCGCCTACCGTGCGCTCCGGTTCAGCCGGGGCGACGAGACGCCCCTCCCCGGATTCGAGCAGGATGACTATATCAAGCACGTTGCAAACGTCCGGTACCATCTGTCCGACCTCGCCGCCCAGTTCGCTAGGCTGCGTGCGTCCAATCTGGACCTCTTCCGCGGCTTCACCCGCGACATGCTGCTGGAGAAGGGCGAGGCGAGCGGCAATCCGATTTCCGTCCGGGCGCTGCTCTGGCTCATCGCCGGGCACGAGCGCCACCACATGAAGATCATCCGTGTGCAGTACCTCACTTCTTGATCTACAGGGCATGATCTACGTGGCAGGATTGATGAGAAGGCTGTTGTTCGTCGGCATCCTGTCGTTGCTGCCGAGTGTCGTCCGGGCCCAGGCGCCTATCGATACGACCGTCATCCACGAGATTCGCGTGGAGGCACGGGAGCACTCGCGCGTGATGGACTATGCCTTCCAGCTCAGCGACGTTTTAGGCCCTCGCCTGACGGGCACGCCCTACTACCGGCGGGCCGGGGAATGGACGATCAAACAGTTAGAAGCGATGGGCTTGCAAAACGCCCACAAAGAGCCGGTGCCGTGGGAGCGGGGGTGGTCCGACGTATACACCTCGGTGCGGATGATCGCGCCGCAGCCGGGCACGATGATCGCGGCGGCCGTCCCGTGGTCGCCGGGCACGGACGGCGCCGTGGAGGGCGAACCGATCCTGGTGTCGCTGCCCGGGTGGGGGACGCCCGCCGACTACGAGACCTTCTTCGATACCTGGCGCGGCAAGCTCGACGGCCGCATCATCCTGGCTACTGACACCGTCCCGAGTGCCGAGGAGGAGTACGTCGAACTGCTTCCGAGACATCTATCCGACACCGCGCTGGACAGCCTGATCCGGCAGCAGGAGCGTACAGCCGCTGAGCAGGCGGTGCAGGAGCAAGTAGAGGAATACGATCCGGACCTCCTCTCCAGCCCGGACTTCTTCGCGTATCAGGACAGCCTGAACCAGTTTCTCCGCGACCAGGGCGTCCTGGCGATCCTCTACGGGTCCGCCAACCAGGGCGGCACGATCCAGCTTCAGCCGGGCCCCATGCGGCTGCAGCCGGGTTGGCTACGGTTCACGGACCACGTCCTGCCGCCGCCGAGCGCCATCGTGGCCTCCGAGCAGTACAACCGCATATTGAGGCTTTACCGGCGGGGCATTCCGGTCAGGATCGGGCTGGACATCCGCACCACGTTCTACCAGGATCCGGGCAACGCCTTCAACATCATCGCCGAGATCCCCGGCACCGACAAGAAGGACGAGATCGTGATGGCGGGCGCGCACTTCGACTCGTGGGCGCTCGGCACCGGCGCGACCGACAACGCGGCGGGCGTAGCCGCTATCATGGAGGCCATGCGCATCCTGAAGGCCATCGGCGTCGAGCCGCGCCGCACCATACGCATTGCCTTCTGGGCGGGCGAGGAGGGTGGGGGCTTCGGCTCGCGGGCCTACGTACACGAGCATTTCGACGCGGGATATCCCCTCTCGTGGCTGGAGGAGGACGTGTACGGGCGGGAGCACGAACCCTTGCCGGGCTATGACAAGCTCTCGGCCTATTACAACCTCGACTACATGGCCGGAGGCATCCGGGGCATCTTCCTGCAGGGCAATGAGGCGGCCCGTCCGATTTTCCAGGCCTGGCTTGCCCCATTTCGGAACGACGGGGCCTATCACGTCTCCGGAGTCACCGGAGGCGGGTCGGACCACGTGTCTTTTGACGACGTGGGCCTGCCGGGTTTCCCTTTCATCCAGGACGGCCCCGACTTCACCGTCAGCACGCACCACACGAATATGGACGTCTATGACTACCTGAGCGCGTCCGATCTGAAGCAATCCGCCATGATTATGGCGGCGTTCCTGTATGAGACGGCTATGCGGGACGAGATGATGCCCCGCAAGAAGGTTGAGGGTTGAGAGTTGGCGAGTTGAGGGTTAGAATGTTGAAGGTTGTGGAGGGGGATCTGAGTAACGTAACACTGCATCGGCACTATGTATTCGTTTATGCGCGCATCGTTGAAGAAGTACAGGGCAGGGCTTTTTCTTGCTCTCATTCCCGTCCTTGCACTGGCCGTTGCGGCCCGCTCCGGCGACGGCCCGGACCGGGACTGGCCGGTTTATCTGGGTGACAAGGGGGCGACCCATTACTCTTCGTTGACCCAGATCGACAAGGAGAATGCCAAGAATCTGGAGGTCGCCTGGACCTACCACACCGGCGATCTTCCGGAGGGAAATACGTCCCAGATCCAGTGCAATCCCATCATCGTCGACGGGGTGCTCTACGGCACGACGCCGGCCCTGAAGCTCTTCGCTCTGGACGCCGCCACCGGCAAAGAACTGTGGCAGTTCGACCCCTTCGAGGTCAACGCCGCGACGGACATCGCTATCTCGCACGGCGTCAACCGG
>DASSAV010000098.1:0-3105 GCA_035699265.1 Rhodothermales bacterium | reverse complement strand
TTTACGAATTGCTTCTTCGCGCGCGGGCTGTTGTCGTGGATCAACTGGGCCACGAGTTCCTTGCCGGTCCCGCTCTCCCCCTCGATCAGAACTGTGATCTGACTGTCCGCGACGTTCTCCGCCAGTTCCAGGATCTCCCGCATGTTGTCGTCGCGCGTGACGATGGAGCCGAACGTGGTGCGGCCCGCCAGTTGGGCGCGGAGAGAGCGTACTTCGGAGGCAAGCCGGTGGTGCTCCATCGCGTTCTGTGCGAAGAGCTGGAGCTCCTTGCAGTCGAACG
Organism: Rhodothermales bacterium; assembly: GCA_035699265.1. Classification (GTDB taxonomy): domain Bacteria; phylum Bacteroidota; class Rhodothermia; order Rhodothermales; family DASSAV01; genus DASSAV01. The sequence continues at coordinate 2,825 of DASSAV010000098.1, read as the reverse complement.
GCTTCTGGAGATAGTAGTACGCTCCGTGCTTGACGGCCTCGATGGCAGTATCGATGGAACCGTGGGCGGTGATCATGACGACCGTCACTTCCGGCGCCAGCCGCTTGATCTCTGCCAGCAGTTCCATCCCGTCCATCGGCTGCATCTTGAGATCAATGAAGGCGAGGTGGAAGGCCTGTATCTGCAGTGCCTTTATGGCATCCTGCGGTTTTGCGAACTCGTGTACGTTGTAGCCAGCCGTTCGGAAACAGATTCCCATCATCTTGAGGATGTGGGGTTCGTCGTCCACGATCAGTATCTCAGGCTGCTTGCTCTCCATGTCTCTACGTTGCGTCTCCAGGCAGGGTACTTCTTCATGGCACATCCCTCACCGATGACGGCTCGTTTTGTTTCTCGCCTCGCGGCCCGGCTGGATGCGGGTGCAGCACGCTGCGCCCCTACGACGCCACTATGATGTCCGCCGCTCAAAACTCGATCTGGCGGCCCAGTTCCACTACCCGGTTGGGCGGCAGGCGGAAGAAGGCCGTGGCGTTGCGGGCATTGCGGGACATGAGTGCGAAGAGCCGCTCCCGCCAGAGCGCCATGCCCGGCTGCTTCGTGATGAGCAGCGTCTCCCGGCCCAGGAAATAAGACGTGTGCATGGGCCGGAAGTCCAGCCCGTCCATCCTGACCTGCTTGAGCCCTTCCGGCACGTCCGGGCCTTCCATAAATCCGTAGTGGAGCACGACCCGGTACATGCCGTGCCCGAGATCCTCGGCTTCCGCCCGCTCCTCGATCGGCACGTGCGGCACCTCTTCCGTCTCCACCACCAGGAACACGGTTTTCTCGTGTAGCACGTTGTAGTGCTTGAGGCTGTGCAGGAGCGCAAACGGAACGACGCCCGAATTGCCCGAGAGGAAGACGGCCGTGCCCGGAACGCGCGATGGTGGGTTCTTGGCGACGTCCTGCAAGAATAGTTCCTGCGGCAACGTCCGCTCGCTCATCCGCGCACCAAGAATGCGACGCCCTGTTTTCCAGGTGGACATCAAGATGAATGCGATCAGGGCGACGGCGAGGGGGAACCAGCCTCCGTCGGGGATCTTCAGGAGATTGGCGCCGAAGAACGCAAGGTCGATGGTGAGAAAAATACCCACCTCGATTACTAACACCGGGACACTCCAGCGCCAGTGTTCCCGGGCAACGACGGCAAATAGTATGGTGGTGATGACCATGGTCGTAGTAACTGCAACCCCGTACGCCGCGGCGAGGTTGCTCGAGGACTTGAAGCCCAGCACGAGCGCAACACACGCCACCATAAGCACCCAATTTAAGGCGGGCACGTAGATCTGGCCGTACTCCTGCGCGGAGGTGTGTTCGACCTCCAGACGCGGGCTGTATCCGAGTTGAACGGCCTGCATGGCGAGTGAAAAGGCTCCCGTTATGAGCGCCTGTGACGCGATGACTGAGGCCGCTGTCGCCAGCACGACAACGGGATAGAGACCCCAGGTCGGCACCATGTGATAAAAGGGATTTATGGCGGCGCTCGGCTCCCGCATGAGGAGCGCACCTTGACCGAAATAGTTAAGGAGGAGCGCAGGCAACACGACGAAGAACCACGTGAGCCGGATCGGTCGTGCCCCGAAGTGCCCGAGGTCCGCGTACAGGGCCTCACCGCCCGTCACCGCCAGCACGACAGAACCCAGCACCACGAACCCCCTAAATCCATTGTTGACGAAAAAGATGACGGCGTGGTACGGGTTGAGCGCCTCCAGCACACGCGGCGCTCGGACGATCTGGCTGAACCCCAGCACCGCTATCGTCAAAAACCACAGGAGGATGATGGGGCCGAAGACACGCCCGACCCCCGCGGTGCCCCAGTGCTGAACGGCAAAAAGGGCGACGAGGATTACTATGGTGATCGGGATGATATAGGGCTGGAAAAGCGGTGTAGCGATCTCCAAACCTTCGACAGCGCTGAGCACGGTTATGGCCGGAGTGATCATCCCATCCCCGAGGAGCAATGCAGTCCCAAAGAGCCCGAGCATGATCAGAATCCAGCGTGGACTCTTGTGCCGGGTAACCACGGGTGTAACGAGTGCCGTCAGTGCCAGAATGCCGCCTTCTCCATGATTGTCCGCCCGTATGATGAAAACGATATACTTGACTGAGATCACCAGAACCAGCGCCCAGAAGATCAGCGACAACACACCCAGGATGTTGGTCGCATTGACCGCGAGCCCGTGTTGCATGTGGAACGATTCCCGAACCGTGTAAAGCGGGCTCGTCCCGATATCTCCGTAGACCACCCCGAGGGCGGTGAGGGAGAGCAGAGCGAGGTACCTTTTCCCGTGTGGAGGGTCCTCTGTGCGTTTCTCCTCGGCCGCAGCTATTTGTATTTCAGTCACAAACTTCGCCTACTGCTTCCCACTCCGTTACTCAGGCCGTTGAAACATGCAAAATACGGCCTTTCCATCCGGGGCCGCCCTATGTTACGCGAATAACGGCTCACACGCTACCCCTTCCGGTTGAGGGTTTCGGGAAAGGAGGATCCGGGAGACTACGAGAGGAGGAGGGTATGGGAGTATGGGAGTTTGGGAGGTAGGGATGCGATATATTTTCGCAGATGCCACACCTTTTGAAACCATAAGATACTGTTTTAGTTAAACATAAGTTACGACAACAGCACGACTCCAGGGAGGGGGTCGGCTTGAAATCATCCTCCAATCACCGGCCGAGCGTCGTCCATCACCCCCATGGGAGCACCCCGATTCAGTCTATCGGGGCACACTCCGGGCGGCCTTCGGTACAGAGCAAGGGATCATGCTGCACGAGAATAAACAGCGATA
>DASSAV010000097.1:0-5968 GCA_035699265.1 Rhodothermales bacterium | reverse complement strand
GTGGCCGAGGAGGTAGTCAGGCATGCTCCATGCCCCGTACTGACGATCCATGCGCAGGAGGATGGACAGCCGGAAGCGCCCCCGTTCCGATCTATTGCGGTTCCGATAGATTTCTCGGGGCACTCACGCATCGCGCTCGCGCTCGCGCACGATTGGGCCGCGCTGTATGGTGCCCGCATCGACCTGATACACGTCATTGAGAACGATCTGCGCCCGGCCTTTTACAGGACCAAAGCGTCGTCCATCCACGAAGCCGAGACGGAAGTCGAAGACCGGGCCAGGACGCATCTCGAACAGCTCAACCGCGAGGTCGGCGGCGAGGCGGTGGAGGCACGTTTCCACGTTCTATCCGGCCGGGCGGCTGCACGGATCGTAGATTTCGCCGAGGAGAATCGCAGCGACCTCATCGTCATGTCCACGCACGGCCTGACCGGTTTGAACCGATTTCTCATCGGCAGCGTCACTGAAAAGGTGGTACGGCACGCCGAGTGCCCGGTGTTGACGGTGAAGGCGTTCGGGAAGCCGCTGGTGGAAGGATTGTCCGACGCATCCAGTACCGAACATGGCAGCAAGTAGGTTGTGGCGCCGTTCAGAACATCCCGAAGTTGTTCCGGTTGAAGCGGTTGTAACGAAGTCGCCAGCACCGGACGGGACTCATGGAGCACGCAACCCCCAGCATCGACGCAGTCCGTTTCGACGCCATCACGGATGCCATTGAGGACATTCGGAAGGGCAGGCTCGTCATCGTAGTCGACGATGAGGACCGGGAGAACGAGGGGGATTTCATCGGGGCGGCCCAGGTCGTCACGCCCGAACTCGTCAACTTCATGGCCACGCAGGGGCGGGGGCTCATCTGCGCCCCCCTGTCTCCCGAACGGGCTGGTGAACTCGACCTCGACCTGATGGTGAACGTGAACACGGCGCTGTTCGACACGCCGTTCACCGTGTCAGTCGACTACAACATCGATACGACGACAGGCATCTCCGCCGCCGACCGGGCCAAGACGATCCGCGCTTTGGCCGATGCGGAGGCGATGCCCCACCATTTCGCGCGTCCGGGGCACGTCTTCCCACTCCGCGCCCAGCCGGGCGGTGTGCTGCGCCGGGCCGGGCACACGGAGGCGGCGGTCGACCTGGCGCGGCTGGCCGGGCTTTCGCCGGTCGGCGTGCTCGTGGAGATCCTCAACGAAGACGGGTCGATGGCGCGGGTACCGGACCTCCTGAAGATTGCCAGGCAGTTCGACATGCGGCTCGTCACGATCAAGGATCTCATCGCCTACCGCATGGCGAACGAGAAGCTGGTCCGCCGGGCCGTGGAGGTGCAGATGCCGACGCGCTGGGGCGCCTTCCGGCTCATCGCTTACGAGGAGCGCATCACGGGAGACGTTCACCTCGCCCTCACGAAGGGCGAGTGGGAGGAGGGTGAACCCGTGCTGGTGCGCGTGCATTCGCAGTGCGTGACAGGTGACATCTTCGGCTCCATGCGCTGCGACTGTGGCGACCAACTGGCTACCGCCATGCAAATGGTGAACAAGGAGGGGAAGGGCGCCGTGCTCTACATGAAACAGGAGGGGCGCGGGATCGGGTTGCTGAACAAGCTCAAGGCATACAAGCTGCAGGAAGAAGGAATGGACACGGTGGAAGCCAACGAGGCCCTCGGCTTCAAGATGGACCACCGCGACTATGGGATCGGCTGCCAGATCCTCCGCGACCTGGACATCCGCAAGCTGCGCCTGATGACGAACAACCCGACGAAGCGGGTCGGCCTGGCCGGCTACGGGCTGGAGATCGTGGAGCGTGTGCCCATTGAGATCATGCCCAACGAGGTGAACGAGAAGTACCTGCGGACCAAGCGTGACCGGATGGGGCACCTCATCCTGAGCAACATGGATGAGCACGATCAGGGCGTCTTGCGGGAGATCCTGTAGCGCGAGGCGAGTTAAAGGTTGGAAAGTTGAAGGTTGGCGGCGACCACCACTCATCGCCTGGATGCCTTTCCGATTTATGAGAACCGGTTTCATGCGTAGCCTGGCAGTTGCGGCCCTTCTAGGTGTGTGCGTTCTGGCGGGGTGCCGGGACTTCGATCCGCTCCAACCCGCCTCCGAATCCATACAATGGGCGAGGGCGAATCCTGATATGGTGTTCGTGAACGCCGTGGTGGCTTCGGATGGAACGCTGATCGGCATCACGAATGAGGAGCCCCGGCGCGTGTTCCGCTCTACGGACCGTGGGGCAACGTGGTCGATCGCGTTCGCGAGTCCTACGAGTGGCTTCGATTTTTCGGGTGACATGGCGGCAGGGCCGGACCGCCTCATTTACGTAACGTTACAGAGTGCGCGCGACGAGGAGTCCTTTCGCCAGGTGGTCATGTTTCGCTCCAGAGACGCCGGCGAGAACTGGGAGGTGGTGGATGAGACCTGGAAAGTTTCGGGGATTTCGGGCATCGTCGTCAGCTCCAGGGGGTACGTCTTTCTGGCCACCCAGGGTCGCGGGGTGCAGGGGTTGTTTCGATCCACGGACCGGGGCAGTAGCTGGTCGCCCACGGCGCTCACCTCCAGTCCAACGTCCAACGGCGGCATCAACCCGCGCTCACTGGCAGCAGGGCCAGACGGATTGCTCCTGGCCATGTACGGAGGTGGTGAGGCCTCGAAAAACGGACTTTTCCTGTCTCGCGACGACGGCGACAGTTGGGAAGAAATCGAGCGTCCCGCCGCCTTTGCGTCCATCTCCTTCGGGATCGACGTGCGGGGCAACCTGGTCGCAACCGGGACGACGCGCGAATTGGATGAGACGGTCGATATCTTCGTGTCGCACGACTGGGGGGAGAGCTGGATCCCGGCGGGCCTGAACTCGCTCGGGTTCTTCGACGCGGATTTTGCCTCCACGCTCGGGGAGAACCTGCTCGTCGTGTCCGGCTATGACGGGGTTTTCCGGACGATCGACGAAGGGGACACGTGGACCGAAGAGAACAGCGGGCTGCCGAACGAGGCCGGCGACGCGCTGAGTGTAAACGTCAACCAGATCTTCGTGGACCCGGACGGCTATCTGTACGCCAATACCACCGGCGGGCTGTACCGGAGCACGGTGCCGGTGGAGTAGGTTCGTTTCGTGCTACATGCGCTCGATGGTGGCGCGGCGTTTGAGGGCGGAGATCCAGCGCGTGATGTCGATCTCTTTGGGGCAGGCCTGGACGCAGTTGAAGATGGTGTAGCACTTCCAGAGGCCGTCCTGGGAATCGACGATGTTCAGGCGTTCGGCGGCGCCCTCATCGCGCGAGTCGAAGGTGTACCGGTAGGCTTTGACGAAGGCGGCGGGGCCGATATAGGAGGGGTCGGCCCAGGTGCTGGGGCAGCTATGGGTACAGGCACCGCACATGATGCACTTGGCGGCGTCCTCGATGATCTCCTGCTGTTCCGGGCTCTGGAGGCGTTCCTTCTCGGGCGGAGGGGAATCGTTGATGAGCCAGGGCATCACAGAGCGGTACTTGTCGAAGAAGGCGGTCTGATCGATGACCAGGTCCTTGATGACGGGGGACGACGGCATGGGGGCGTAGGAGATGGTGTCTCCGTCCTTGCCGGCGAGGTCTTTCACGAGCACCGAGCAGGCCAGCTTGTTTTCGCCGTTGATCTGCATGGCGTCGGATCCGCAGACGCCGTGCGCGCAGCTCTTGCGGAAGGTAAGGGTGCCGTCGATGAACCACTTCACCTGGAGCAGCAGTTCGAGGGCCGTGTCCATCTCGTCGGCCTGGACCTGGTAGGTCTCCCAGTGGGGCGCTTCGTCCGTCTCCGGGTTATACCGCTTGATTTTGACGTTTATTTGCATGACAGATGTCAGTTGTCCGTGGTCAGTTGTTTGTGGTCAGTTGTGTGTTGTCCACCTGGAAGCAAATAACAACAGCGAGCGCAGCGAGCGTACAACAGACAACTGACTATTTGAGCCATTGGAGGAGGAAGCCGAACCAGGTGAGGCCGCTGCCGAGGGTCAGGGTGCCGGTGTAGAAGACGAACAGCTTCGGGCCGATCTGTTCCTCCTGGCGCTGTTTCCAGGATCGGTAGATACCGTCTGCCGCCAGCAGGGTCATGACGACGGCGGCGACGAGCAGGCGATCGGGTGTCCAGAAAGTGTCCATGGGGGGCTTTGGGTATGGGGTGTGGGGGTATGGGCGTATGGGGGTAGGTGCGGCTTGCTGATTTACGATGCTGGAATGCTTTGTTCATGTGGCATCAGGCTTCTGTACTCGCATCCTCCCACACACCCATACCCCCACTCTCAATATTTGCGTTCCTTGGGTTGGAAGCGGGTGATGCTGACGGCTTTGTCGCCGAACGAGTATTCGCCTTCGCCGTTGCTGAAGAAGAGGGTGTGTTTCAGCCAGTTCTCGTCGTCGCGTTTCGGGTAATCTTCGCGGGAGTGGGCGCCGCGGCTCTCGGTGCGGTTCAGGGCGCAGGCCGCGATGGCCTCGGCGTAGTCGACCATGAAGTTGATTTCGACGGCGTCCATGAGGTCGGTATTGAAGATCTTGCCCTTGTCGCGGACGACCACGTTCCGGGCGCGCCGGCGGAGCTCCTGGATCTCGGACAGGACCGTGGTGAGCGTGTCCTCGCTCCGGAAGACGGAGACGTTTTCCATCATGGCCTGCTGGAGATCGGCGCGGACCTTCGCCGTGTTCTCGCCGGTGGTGCGTGACAGGATGTCTTCGAGCATGGTGCGTGCGCGACGTTCCGGTTCTTCGGGCAGGGGCAGCTTCTTCGCGTTCTGGCGGATTTCCTCGGCCATGGCGATGCCGGCGCGGCGCCCGAACACGACGAGGTCCAGCAGGGAGTTGGTCCCGAGCCGGTTGGCGCCGTGGACGGACACGCAGGCGCACTCGCCGATGGCGTGGAGGCCCGGCACGGTGCTGCCGCGCCCCGCTCGTTCCACCCGTCCGTCGTGGTCGGTGGGGATGCCGCCCATGGCATAGTGGCAGGTGGGGGCGATGGGAATGGGCTGTTTGGCGGGATCGATGCCGAGGTAGGTGCGAGAGAAGGTGGAGATCTCGGGCAGCTTCTTCTCGATGACGTCGCGGCCCACGTGCGTGAGGTCGAGCAGGACGTAGTCTTTGCCGTTGATGCCGCGTCCTTCGCGGATCTCCTTATAGATGCATTGCGAGACGAGGTCGCGCGGGGCGAGATCCTTGACGGTAGGGGCGTAGCGTTCCATGAAGCGCTCGCCCTCGTTGTTGAGGAGGATGCCGCCTTCGCCGCGGGCGCCCTCGGTGATGAGGATGCCGAGGCGGTAGAGCCCCGTCGGGTGGAACTGCACGAACTCCATGTCCTCCAGGGGGAGGCCGCTGCGGAGGACGATGGCCATGCCGTCGCCGGTGCCTGCGTGGGCATTGGAGGTAGTCTTATAGGCGCGGCCGTAGCCGCCGGTGGCGAAGCAGGCGATCCTGGAATGGAAGGTGTGGACCTCGCCGGTGCGGACTTCATAGGCGACGACGCCATTGCAGGCGCCGTCGGGCGTCACGAGCAAGTCCAGCACCTGGTACTCGTCGTAGAAGCGGACGTTTTTCTTGACGCACTGGTCGTACAAGGTGTGGAGGATGGCGTGGCCGGTGCGGTCGGCGGCGTGGCAGGCGCGGCGTACGGGTGCTTCGCCGAAGTTGCGGGTGTGGCCTCCGAAGCGGCGTTGTGAGATGCGCCCCTGGCGGGTGCGGCTGAAGGGGACGCCGTAGTGTTCCAGCTCGATGATGGTGCGGGGGGCGTCCTGGCACATGATCTCGATGGCGTCCTGATCGCCGATGTAGTCGCTGCCTTTGACGGTGTCGAAGGCGTGCCAGAGCCAGTGATCTTCTTCCTCGTTTCCGAGGGCGGCGCCGATGCCGCCCTGTGCGGCGGCGGTGTGGGATCGGAGGGGGTGGAGCTTGGAGACCACGGCCACGTCTGCGCCGCCTTCTTTGGCGTAGAGGGCGGCGGTGAGGCCCGCGCCC
>DASSAV010000096.1:0-3865 GCA_035699265.1 Rhodothermales bacterium | reverse complement strand
ACCCTCATCCTCCGCCTCAGAGCACACAGCAAAGGCACCGACCTCACCGTCAAAATCGCCCGCAGGCTTGCAAAACCGTGCCTCATTCTCGATACATTGGATGCGGAGGATGCACGGCGCGCGTCCGAATGGCTCAACCGGCACAAGATCCGAACCCTCAACGTCGCCGGCCCCCGCGAGAGCGAAGCCCCCGGCGCCTACACCGCCGTCCGCACCTTCCTGCACCACCTATTCAACACAGACTCCAACCCACGCCACCCGACCCCATCAACCACCGACACCTGACCGCCAAGAACCAAGAACAAAGCACCAAGAACAACCAACTGCCCATTCCCATGCCCCGTACCCTCGCCCTCATCCTGTGCCTGCTCGCCCTCGCCCCGGCGGTCCACGCCCAGACCCTCCGCATCTCCAGAGCCGACCTGCTCGACAAGATCAAGGGCGGCTGGGCAGGCCAGACCATCGGCGTCACCTTCGGCGGACCCACTGAGTTCCGCTTCAACGGCACCATGATCCAGGACTACCAGCCGATTGCCTGGCACGACGGCCTCCTCAAATGGTGGTACGACAACGGCCCCGGCCTCTACGACGACATCTATATGGACCTGACCTTCGTGGACGTCCTTGAAAAGCAGGGCCTCGACGCCCCTGCCACAGCCTTTGCCGACGCTTTCGCCCATGCTGGTTACGCCCTATGGCACGCCAACCAGCAGGCCCGCTACAACATCCTGAACGGCTTGCAGCCTCCCGCTTCCGGCAACTGGCTCAACAACCCCGAAGCCGACGACATCGACTTCCAGATCGAGTCCGACTTCGCCGGCCTCATGAGCCCAGGAATGCCCAACGCCGCCTCCGCCATCGCGGACACCGTCGGCCATATCATGAACTCCGGCGATGGCTGGTACGGCGGCGTCTTCATCTCGGCCATGTATACCTTCGCCTTCTTCAACGACGACGTGGAACAGGTCGTCCGACAGGCCCTCCGGATGATCCCGGAGCAAACCACCTTCCGCCGCTGCATCCAGGACGTCCTCGACTGGCACCAGCAGTACCCCGACGATTGGAAACGGACCTGGTTCGAGATCCAGAAGAAGTGGTCCTCCGACGTCGGCTGCCCCGACGGCGTCTTCACCGACTTCGACATCGACTCCAAGCTGAACGCGGCCTACGTCGTCCTCGGCCTCCTCTACGGCGACGGCGATTTCGGCAAGACGCTCGACATCGCCACCCGGGCCGGGCAGGACTCCGACTGCAATCCGTCCAGCGCGGGCGGCATCCTGGGCGTCATAAAGGGCTACAGCAGCCTTCCCGCCTTCTGGAAACAGGGTCTCGACGAAATAGAATCCGTCGACTTCAAGTATACCACCATCTCCCTTGACGACGTGTACGGCCTCTCTTTCAAGCACGCCCTCGCCAACGTGCAGCGTCATGGCGGGGAGGTGGAAGGCGACGACGTTGTCATCCGCGCCCAGCCGCCGCAACCCGTCCAACTGGAGCAGAACTTCGTCGGCCACTACCCCGTCGAGCGTCGCCCCCTGGGAGAGAGGCCGACGGATGAAACGACGCTCACGTTCGACGGAATCGGGTTCGCCATCCGGGGCGAGGCCGTCAAGACGGGCAGCGAGGAAAAGACCCTGACCGTGGAGACCTACATCGACGGCAAACTCGTCGACACCTCGGCCCTCCCGACCAGCTTCACCACGCGGAAATACACCCCCTTCTTTCGCTACCAGCTAACTCCCGGAGCCCACCAGATCAGGCTAAAAGTCCTCAATCCCGACCCCAACGCCTACGTCCGCTTGGACGACCTCATCGTCTACAGCAACGAGCCGCTTCATCCTCTGAACTGACCCGGAAGATATCGCCCCAGCGCGCTACGAAAAGTAGCCGCAGGCCACAGCCTGCATGTTTGTCAGGCCGTAGCACAAAGCGATCTCGCCACACCACAGCAGAACAACCTACTGCATCACCATGGCCGGAACCGGCGGTGCCGGAACCCGCGGCATCGGCGGCATGGGTGCAGGTGGCGGCATCGGGGCACGTGCTTCCCACTCCCTATGGAACCGCCGCGCCTCACACCGGGCGCGCGCAGCCTCCCGCTGAGCACGTGCGATCTTCACGTGGATCTGGTCCCAGTCTACAGACTCCATCGCGCGCGCGACTTCTGCGTCAACCTGATCCCAGTCCACTCCGACGACTGGTTCTACCGCCACCGCAGGGGTGGCCGCCGCCCTCATATGGTCCCCGTGCCAGGGACATCCCCATCCCCGGTGCGCGAACGACACGTCACCCCAGTGGCGGGACACCGCCGTACTGAAGTTGAGGGCAAACAACCCCAGCGCAACTACGCAGAGAATTTTCACTGTCGAGCTGCGGGGGTAAGAGTTGGGTTCGTTCATACGAGCCTCCTACGTTCAGTCAATACGAGGGGAACGGAACCTGGGGGAAATCACTTCTCAATTGGAACCATCGCAAAGGGCTGTCGCAACCAGTGCCCCCTGAATAAACGCCAGGTATGGGTTTGCCGGTTGACTACGGAGGAAACTGTCGAGAGATGCATCGGCTCGACATTTTTCCCGTTCTCATACATCTGAATGAAGAGGAGATTGTCAGCAGGCTGGATGTCGTACACAGCCACCTCTACGTTCAGAAGGTCAGGCTCGACCCGATGCACAGCTACAACCTCCGTCAACTGGGCTGGCACGAACACGCGCTCAAACGATGGATTACCCAACATCTCAGGATTCGATATGATGCCGGGATCGATGGTAAAGCTGGGATCAACCGCAACCTCTCGTTCCGCCAGCAATTGCAGCAAGCGGTCAACCCTGCGGAGCCGTTCTGAAAGGGACGTATCGGCCTGCGCGACGACGGCGATGCGTTCACTCGGCGTGCTGATCGCCGCTGCCAAGTTGCGCTGATGATAGTACGTTTTAATACTCTCCGGCAAGTCGGCTGCCCGTTGCCCCTGCGCAAAAGCCGAAAGCGGCACCAGCGCGAGCAAACAGCCGAGAAAGAAGACACTCCGTTTCATGGCCGTCTCGTTTCGTCTGCGGGTGAAAGGGCAGCGGGCGAGGGACCGCCCTACATCTCGTCCTGAACCCGGCGGCGGTGCCTGCGCGCGAACAGGTCGTCGCCCGCCTCAACCCGCCGTGCCGTGCGCAGGAAAAGCAGCACGATTACTCCCGTGCACCCCGCCACAAATACCATCATCGGAATCCAGAGCGGGGCCATGTGCCCGAGCTGGCTGGCGTGGATCTCCGGATGATGAATCGCCTTGTCCGCGAGCCACACCGCGATAGACAGACCCACTAGGCCGATCACCGCCGCTGCGCCTTTCAACAGGAACGCAGGGTCTGGACGCTTATTGTGTACGGCCATCACTTTTCCAATCTCAATCGCAAAACGACGCGCCAGCTTTACCTCTCCTGAGAAGCAGCCACATCGGCCTCGATGCCGTCCAGGCGTACCGGGATGCCGGCGTCGGCCAGGCGCTGCTTCGCCTCAGCCACCGTGAAGGTACGAAAGTGAAAGATCGAGGCCGCGAGCACGGCATCCGCACTGCCGACCTGGATGGCATCCACCAGATGGTCCAGCGTCCCCGCACCGCCCGACGCGATCACCGGCACGTTCACGCACCCGTCGAGCGTCCGGAGCAGTTTCAGGTCGTAGCCGTCCTTCGTGCCGTCCCGGTCCATAGAGGTTACGAGCAGTTCACCCGCCCCGCGCCGCTCGGCTTCCATAGCCCACTCGATCGCGTCGATGCCCGCCGGCCTCCGCCCTCCGTGCGTGAAGACCTCCCACCTGGGATTGCCGCCGGGCACCCGCTTGGCGTCGATCGCTACCACCATGCACTGGCTGCCGA
>DASSAV010000095.1:0-9073 GCA_035699265.1 Rhodothermales bacterium | reverse complement strand
CGAAACCGAAATGGTATTGTAATGCTTATGCTTATGAGCCGTACCCAACCGCAGGTTACAGAAACATCACGACCGCAATATGGAACAGCCGGGAGGCCCTCCGGTAGCAGCGCGCTTGTGTGGAGGACACCCGAAGCGGAGGGGCAGGAGCAGCGTGATGAGATATTCGATAAGGACAACGGAGGCGAGGTTCACATGCTCTGGTTTATCCTGATTATTCTCATCATCGGCTGGGCGCTGGGCTACTTTGCGCTCAATCTGGGCGCGTGGCTCCACGTTCTGCTCGTCGTGGCCATCATCATTCTCATCATCAACTTAATCCGTGGGCGAAGTGTGGCTTGACCGGCCATAACGACAGGCCATTATGGCAATGGCCGCTGGAGTTCTAATACGGCACGCGCTCACCCCGGCCGGCAGGAGGATCGTGGGGTGCAGAGGCTTTCTCTGTGCCGCAGCAGGTGCCGAGGCCCGAAACCTGAACCAGAATGAGGAGGAACTATGAAGTGGATTTCTATCATTTCCGCCGTGCTGCTGACGATCTCCGTAGCGGCATGCCAGACCAGGGAAAATGCTGAAGTAGAGGGGGCGCCCAACACCGGCCAGACGAATGCGATTCCGGAGCAGCAGCGTCAAGCCGCAACGACGGCGATCGACAACCGCCTGAACGACATCCAGCAGAGTCTCAGCAGCCTGCAATCCAACGTCGCCACGGCGCCGGAAGACGTGCAGGATGAGATTCAGAACGCCGTGGAAGAGGTGCAGGACGAGATGCCGGACATCGACACCCTGAGGGCCAGAATGACGCGGGCCACGACCCCGGATGAATGGAACGACGCACGCACCAACCTCTGGCAGCAGATGCAGGAGGTCGACCTCACCGTTTCCAAAGCGCGGATGCAGGCTGCCGACAGCCTGGACTCGTTCAGGGAGGTCGTCCAGGACGAGCTTCAGAAGCTGGACCAGCGCGTGCAGGATTTCGATACGGAGGCCGCGAGCTTAACGGGCACCGACCGTCAGGGTTGGGACCAGCGCATGAACGACTTCCGCCAGGCTCGGAACGATTTCAACCAGACCTGGGATCAGGTCCAGCAAGCCACGCAGGACAACTGGCAGGATCTTCAGGACGACGTGGTCGACCAGTGGGAGGATCTGGAAGAAGCCTTCTACAGCATTCCCATCGCCGCAGCCCAGAACAGCGACATGATGATGGGGTCCGATACCACCGAGCAGTACAATGGCATGAATGCCGACACTACCCAGCCGGGTGCAACGCCAATCCCGTAACGGATTCGGGGTTCGACATCCAATCGGAAAGACGACCATGCGTGAGCGATGCAGTTGGCGGCCTGCAAGGCCGCCAACTGCATTCAGGACTGCCGGAGAAGCTTCCCCTTTCCCCCAGGGACCATCGCCTTGTACGTACTGTTTGCCGTCGATCTCTCGGAGCCGACGCCGACCGTGCGGACGGCGGAGGATTTCGCTGACCGGTTGGGCGGGGACCTGCTGGTGCTGCACGTCGTACCCCCCTACACCGTCGCGCCGCTGATGCCGCTGGACCCGCTTACCGGGTTAACGGGATACGCGCCTTACACGGCCTACGACGTCTCGCTGGAGCGTGACATCGAGCACGCCACGGCACGGGCTTTTCATTCCTATCTGGCAGAGCGCTTTCCCCGGCCTGTACGGGCGGCGCTCCGCACAGGCGACCCGGCGCGCATCATCCTGTCGGATGCCGAGGAGCAGGGCGCCGGGGTGATCATCATGGGCAAGCGGCAGCACAGCCGCATGCAGCACTTCCTCCTCGGGAGTGTAACGAACCAGGTGATCCGCCACAGCACCGTCCCGACCATCCTGATTCCGATTCAGGAGTAGAGGAGTCCGCCGATGTGGTCCATCAGGGCGTATTCGCGGCGAGAATCTGCTGCTGGTAGCGGGCGGCGCCGGTATCGAGGAAGGCCAGGAAGTCTTCGGCTTCGGTGAGGCCGGTAATGCGGGCGATCAGGCGTTTGCCGGAGGGATCGACGATGGCGTACGTGGGCAGCGCCACCGTTCCGGTGGTCTTGAGTTGATACCGCTGGAAGTCTTCCCCGTGTTCCAGGCCATCGGTGTAGAGGCGAAGCAGGACGAAGTCACGGCCGAAGCGCTGGAGCACGTCGGGGCGCGTGAAGACGTTGGCCTCCATCTCACGGCAGTTGGTGCAGGTGTAGCCGGTGAAGTCGATGAGAACGGGCTTATTCTGCTGGGCCGCCGCCGCGAAGGCCGCGTCGATGTCGTCGACATGCCATTCCTCCCCGTCCGCCGTCGTACCGGGATGACCCGTAGAGGCCAGGGCAGAGAGCAGATTGACGTCCGTCGCCTGTCGGGGGGGCAGGTAGGCGTCGAGTTTGTTCAGCGGCGCCCCGAGGAGGCCGGGAATCATGTAGAGCGCGACCCCGAAGAAGGCGATGGAGAAGAGCAGGCGTCCCACCCCGACGCGCTGCGGCAGCTCCTCGTGTTCCAGCGGCAGCTTGCCCAGCAGGTAGAGTCCGGCCAGGAAGAAGATGACGACCGTCACCGCGATGGCCAGCGTGCGAGAGATGATGCCCCAGCCCCACAGGAGGTCGGCGTTGGAGAGGAACTTGAGGGCGGCGGCCAGCTCGACGAAGCCCAGCACCACCTTGACCGCATTAAGCCAGGCGCCGGAGCGCGGCAGGCTGTGCAGGGCGCGCGGGAAGAGCGCAAAGAGTACGAACGGAAGGGCGAAAGTGAGACTGAAGACCAGCATTCCGACGATGGGGTAGAACCGCTCCCCCTGGACGGTCGCGGCGAGGAGGCCGCCGACGAACGGGGCGGTGCAGGAGAAGGATACGAGGGTGAGCGTCAGCCCCATGAAGAGGACGCCCAGGTATCCCGGCCGCTCGTTGCCCTGCCGGTTGAAATAGTTCACCAGGCCCTGCGGGAGCCGCAGTTCGAAGAGGCCGAGCAGGGACAGTGCGAAGACGATGAAGACGACGCCGATGAACAGGTTGAGCCAGGGGTTGGCCGCGACGGTCTGCGCCCCCGCTGCGCCGAGCAGGAGCGCCATGAGCAGGCCCAGCCCCGTGAAAGTCAATACGATGGCGAACCCATAGACCCCGGCCATGCGGACGGCGGCGGAGCGGTGGTCGTCTGCGTGGCGGGTAAAGAAGGAGACCGTCAGGGGGATCATGGGGAAGACGCAGGGGGTCAGGAGCGCCCCGAGGCCCGCCCCGACGGCGAGGAGGATGAACGCCCAGAGCCCGCCGGCCCGGGCCCGGCCGAGATCCCCGCCAGCGGCCGGAAAGCCGGACGTGGGGCCAACGGCCGCCTGATCCGGATCGGCGGGGGCGGCGTCGCCCTGCGCCGGTCCGCCGTTCGGAGGGGCCGCAGCGGTGGTGGAATCGGACCGCAGGGCGGGTTCAAGTGCAGCCAGGGGCTTCGCGGAGCCGGTGACCGTAAACGGGACCGAGAGGGGGACGTGGGTCGGCGGGAGGCACATCCGGTCGTTACAGATCATGAACAGGATCTTCCCGGAGATCGCGTGTTCGCCGGGAACGGCGGTCTGAGACACCGCTACGGTGGTGGACAAGTCGGCCTGGCGCTCGAAGTAACGGACGGTGAGTCCGAAGTTGGGGTCGAAGCCCTGCTCGGGGGTGGTCTGCTCAAAGGGGGCGGCGGTGATGCCGGGCGCCAGCGGATCCAACTCTACCTTTAAGGCCTTCGTGGGCGGGGGCGAGTCGAGCGCGTACATGTGCCACCCGTCGGCGATGTCTGCGTGCAGATGGAGCGTGGCCGAACCGCCCAGGGCTACCTCTGCGGGCTCGATCTCGGAAGACCACTCGACGTAGTCGGTCGCGGGCCCCTGCGCATGCACGGCAGCGGCGCCCACGATGAGCCAGAGAAGGCCTGTGAACAGGCCGGCCAGCCATCTCATTCCGAATTGTCTCGCGCTGGTCATGGGGTCGAGCGGAGTGTTCGGGTGTTCACGTTGGATATTGATTGCACAGATTGCGCGCGTGCTGTGTGTTGTGGGGCACGCATGCACGGAAAAAGGGGATGTTCGGTGACCGTACGGTTACGAACATCCCCTTTGAATGTTGCCTGGAAGGTTGGCCGATCAGGCTTCCGTAGCGCTCTCCTCGGGCACGACGTGCACCTTGACCTGGGCCGTCACGTCGCGGTGGAGCTTGACGGTGGCTGTGTAGACGCCGATCCTTCGAATGTCCTCGCCGAGATCGACGTTGCGCCGATCCACTTCGATCCCTTCCTGGGCGAGGCGAGCAGCGACTTGCTGGGAGGTTATGGAGCCGAAGAGGCGATCCTCCCCGCCGACTTTGGCCCTGATGACCACTTCGGTGCTTTCGAGGCGCTGGGCGAGGGACTGCGCCGCTTCCAGCTGTGCGGCGGTCTTGCGGCCGGCCTGCTTCTGCTCTTCTTCATGCGCCTGTACGGCCCCCCTCGTCGCCGTGAGCGCAAGGCCGCGCGGGATGAGGTAGTTTCGACCGTATCCGTCACGAACGGTGACGACGTCGCCCTGCGA
Source organism: Rhodothermales bacterium (assembly GCA_035699265.1). GTDB lineage: Bacteria > Bacteroidota > Rhodothermia > Rhodothermales > DASSAV01 > DASSAV01. Next base: position 4,536 of record DASSAV010000095.1, on the reverse strand, counting down.
ACCCAGGTTCTCGACGTCCTGTTTGAGAATGACTTTCATAGCGTCTTATGTAAAGGGCTCCTGTCGGAGCTGCCCGTTTCAGATTCAAAACGACCGATCAGCGGACCGTGTCGGCCACGTAGGGCAGCAGGGCCAGGTGGCGGGCTCGCTTGACGGCGCGTGTGAGCTGGCGCTGAAACTTGGCGGAAACGCCGGTGATGCGGCGGGGGAGAATCTTGCCCTGCTCGTTGATGAACCGCTTGAGGAGTTCGAGGTCTTTGTAATCGACGTACTCGATGCTCGACGTGTCGAACGCTTCGGTCGTCTCCTGGGGTGTATTGATTGCCATGCGTCTATCCTATCCTAAATTTCTGTTTGTACCGGCGGGGTTCAGTCGTCGTCGTCGTCTCGGCCGGCCGCCGCTGCGTCGATCTCCTGGGCACGCGCGCGTTTGGCGCTGCTCTTCTGCTGCTCGTAGTGACGCAGCATCTTCGCATCGAGCTTGAAGGTGATGTAGCGCAGGATGTCGTCGTCGATTTCCAGGGAGCGTTCCAGGCGCGTGATGATGTCGCCTGCGGACTGGAAATAGAGGTTGACGTAGTAGCCGTTGCGCTTCTTACGAATCGGATAGGCGAGGCGGCGGGTGCCCCACTCGTCGGTTTCGAGGACGTTGCCGCCGTGCTCCTCGATGAAGCGGTTGATGCGGGCGACGGCCTCTTTGGTCTGGTTGTCGCTGAGCACCCCGTTGACGATGTAGGTAAGCTCGTAGGTGTTGACTGGTTGCGCCATGTGTCCCTTTGGATCTCTTACACAATAGCCCCCGCACCGTGGCGGGAGCAGGGATTAAAAAGTCTTACAATGTAAGGATCGGGCAGGCTTTATCCAATGGATGCGGTTTCCGAGAATTGGTGAAGAGGGGGTTGGGGAGAGGGTGAAAGGGAGAGAGGGGGAAAGAGAGAGAGTGGAGGAGCGGGGGCGGGCTGTGGGGGTTGGGGGCTCAGCTTTTGAGCAGCGAGGCGTGTTTCTGGCGGAACTTGGCGACCTTTGGGCTGATGACGACCTGGCAGTAGGGCTGGTTCGGATTGCGTTCGAAATACTCCTGGTGATAGCCCTCCGCCGAGTAGAACACCTCGAAAGGGAGCACCTGCGTCACGATTGGGTCCTTCCAGATTTCTTCCCGGTTTACCTCATCGATCAGGGCGTCCGCCGTCTCCTTCTGTTCCGGCGAATGGTAGAAGATGACTGAGCGGTACTGGGTGCCCACGTCGGCGCCCTGCCGGTTGAGCGTGGTCGGGTCGTGGATGGCGAAGAACACCGCCAGCAGGTCCCGGTAGGAGATCACCGCCGGGTCGAACGTGACCTGAACGACCTCGGCGTGGCCCGTCGCGCCGGAGCAAACCTGCTCGTAGGTCGGGTTGGGCCGACGTCCCCCGGAGTATCCGGAGACGACGTCCTCCACCCCCCGGACGTCGTCGAAAACGGGTTCGAGACACCAGAAACAGCCGCCCCCAAACGTAGCGACCTCCCGATCGGTGCTGGATTCCATGCGTAGACACGTCTAGATGTATGAACTGCGAGTTGGAATGCCCGCAGAACCCGATTTGTTGCAGGCAACCACGGCAACGCCGGGCTTCGCGATTCCGGCAGGTGCGTCCTTTGAAGTCAACTGTACCATCACTTTCACAAGCTGGCATCTGTTTCGCACAGGGGAGGGTGGTAGAATGAAAGCATCGCAAATTGTCTGCATGAGGCGGCGGCAGAGGGGCGGATCTTGCACAGGCAACAAGGAGATTGCACAGCGCACCTTTGGATAACCCATCAGGCCAGTGAAAAGCCGGACGAGGCACAAGCATGTGGGCATGACGGCGTCCAGCCTGTTCGACACACGTCCCCTGGCCGCCCGGATGCGCTCGGGGCTGGCCGCCCGCATGGCCGTCATCACGTCACTGCTCGTCGTCGCTGCAACCGCCACGGTGGGCTTCCTCGTCTACCGTGGCGCCCGTCACGCGCTCGTGCAAGCCTCGACGGAGCAGTTCGCCCACACGGCGGAGGTCGTCTACGTCCGTTTCGCCGCCACCAATGAGGCCATAGGAAAGGACGTGCAGTTCCTGGCCGCCACCCCACCTGTCCAGGGAATCGTCCGCGCACTCACCCTTCGCGGGATCGATCCCGAGACGGCGATCCTGGATTCGGAGTGGCGGGACCAGCTCGCGGCCATCTTTCAGGCGTTCCTGGCCAGCCGGCCCTCTTACCTCCAGGCCCGGTTCATCGGCGTGGCGAACGACGGCATGGAACTCGTGCGCGTCGAACGCCAAAACGGGGACATCTACCGGGCAAAGCGGTCCGAGCTCCGGAGCGCCGGCAAACAGAAGTATTTCACCGAGGCCATCACCCTCCGGCCCTCGCAACTCTATCTCTCCGACATCACGGCGGACACGAAGGAATACGGGACGGCCTGGACGGGCATCCCCATCATGCAGGCCGCCACACCTATCTATGCGCCGGACGGACGGCTCTTCGGCATCATCGTCGTCGACGTGGATTTCCGAAATACCCTCGACGTTCTGAGGTCGCTCGTGGACCGCCCGCGCGCGCTCTATCTCGCCGGCAATGACGGACGCTTCCTGTTCAGGCCGGGCATCGACGCATCGAAGCCATCTACGTCGACGCAACGACTCCAGGACGTTTTCCCGCGCGCCGAGCCTGTCCTGCGCGGGGCGGTACCGGAACTGCGGCTTTCCGACGTGCTGATCGACGCGCACATCCCGGCTATCGCTTACTTCCGGACGCTGCCGTTCGACCGGGGCGTGGGCCGTTCCGACCTCGTCATCGGCGTGGTAGAGCCCCAGCCCAGGATCCTCGTCGGCGTTCGGCGGGTCCGCAACCAGAGTGCATTGATTACGCTGCTGTTCGGCCTCGTCGGGATCGCCGTCGCATACGGCGTCTCGCGCTACCTGGCCCGGCCGATCCGCAGCATCACCCGGGCCGTCACGACGTTCGGCCACGGCGGCGAACACGTCGAGCTGCCGGTGCACCGGCAGGATGAAATCGGCATCCTGGCCCGGTCGTTCGACGCCATGGAGCGCCAGATACAACATCAGATGCACGAACTGGCGGACGAGGAGCGGCGGCAGCGCACCATCCTGGAGACGTCGGCCGAAGGCATCATGGTGACCGGCGCCGACGGCATCATAGAAGCGTTCAACCCCGCCGCCGAACAGATCTTCGGCTTTGGCGCCGGGGAGGTGATCGGGCACAGCGCCGGCACCCTTATCCGGCCGGTGGACGGACGGCCCGAACCGTCGAACGTCCACTCACGATTCACCAACCGCGAATGGATGCTCCTGCAGCGCGGCGACGAGGCCCTGGGAAGACGACGAGACGGGCACATGATCCCGCTGTCCGTTAGCTGGAGCACGTTCGAGCACGCCGGGGAAAAGAAATACACCATCTTTCTCCGGGACGTCACGGAGGCCAAAGCCGCAGCAGAGGCGCAGGCCGTACTCATGAGCGAGCTCGAATCGGAGCGGGCCAGCCTCAAGCGGCTCAGCGAATCGCTCGAAGAGCGCGTCCGGGAGCGCACGTCCGACCTCGTTCGGATCAATACCGCCCTGAAGCTCCGCAACCAGGATCTCCGCGAGTTCGTCCACGTAGCCTCGCACGACCTTCAGGAGCCGCTGCGCAAGCTGCGCGCCTTCGCGGACATGCTGCTGTCAGCGCATGCCGGCCGGTACGACGACGAAGCGCGCCATTACATCGAGCGCATGTGCGGCTCCGCCGAGCGGATGTCCCAGCTCATCGCGGACCTGCGCTCACTCCACAGCGTGGCGGCACGGGAAAAACCATTCGAGGCCGTGGACCTGAATGAAACCGTCCGGGAGGTGCTCTCCGACCTCGAAATCTACCTCAAGGAATCGGACGGGCGCGTCGAGGCCGGTTCGTTGCCGACGATAGAGGCTGACAGGGTGCAGATGCGGCAACTCCTGCAGAATCTCATTATGAACGGCCTCAAGTTCCACAAGCCGGGCGTTCCACCCGTGATCAAGGTCGACGCCGCCATCGAATCCGGCAGTGCTCCGACGGGTGAGGAGCAGGACGTGTGCCGCCTGGAAGTCAGTGACAACGGGATCGGGTTCGACGAAAAGTACCTGGACCGCATTTTCTCTCCGTTCCAGCGGCTTCACACGCGCGAGGGGTACGAAGGCACCGGCATGGGGCTCGCCATCTGCCGGCGCATCGCCGAACACCACGGCGGCACGATCACGGCCCAGAGCACGCCCGGCCGGGGCGCCACCTTCATCGTCACGCTGCCGGTACAGCAACGTCCGATGGGCCAGGCGGTCGATTGGGACGAGGCTATCGAACGTATGTCGACCACCGCAGAAGCCGAGGAGGATCCTGCGGGGTGATGGCTGATCCGGTAGTTCTCTTACAGGATTGTGCAACGTAGACCGCCGCTGAGAAGGAGACGAGGAGTCTACGCGGGTAGGAAAGGGGGAAAGGAGGAGAGGGAGAAAGGGGGAGAGGGGGAAAGAGGGAGAGCGTGGAGGTTGATTC
>DASSAV010000094.1:0-10266 GCA_035699265.1 Rhodothermales bacterium | reverse complement strand
GGCGTCGATTGGCGCGTCTGGGACGATGCGTTCTGCGGCTACGAAGGGCTCCTCACGGACCAGTTTGGCATCCTCGCCGTTGCGCTGGATCGCTACGCCCCCGTTCCGCTTCCGTCAGATCGCCATGCACCGCTTAATATCTAAGGCTTTCCGAAAAATCCCCTGATGGTAGACAACTGATCGCCGACCGCCCAGGAAGGGCCGGTCTTGCGGCGGTTGGCGGTCAACCCAAACGAGCAGATGTTGTTCAGATGAGTTGTACGGCGTCCCAACCCGTAAACGCTCAACCCACCAATCCTTGGTCTGTGCAGAATAATCGAAGGATATGTGAAAATTCCTTGACAAGACTTCGCAGTTTTAGTAACCTAATCCATAACAAAAACGATGTTTCAAATCTGGAATGAGCCAGCGTTACATCATCCCCTCTCTCGACCGGGCAATTGAGGTGCTCGGCTTGCTTGCGCGCTCGAAGGAGGGGCTTACGCTGGCGGATATCGCGCGCGCCACGGACATCCCCAAGAGTACCCTATTTCGCATCCTGACGACACTTCAGCACCACCAGTGTGTGCAGTGGCGCGAGGACGAACGCTGCTTTCGCGTCGGGCACTATCTCTGGCAGTTGGGCAGCGGCTTCCTCGACCAGTGTGAACCCTACCGCGCGTCCGAGCAGCACATGAAGCGCCTCTCGGAAGCCACGGGGGAAACGGCGCTCCTGGCCCGCTTGCAGGACGACCTGGTCCTCTACCTCAGGCGCGTTGACGGCACCAACACCGTTGCCCTCATGCGGAATCTGGGTGAGAGTACCCCCATCTTTTGCACCGCGAGCGGCCGCGCCATCCTGGCCTTCCTGCCTCCGAATGAATCGGACGCCCTCCTCGCCAGGCAGTCCCTCCAGCGCTATACGGATAAAACGGTTACCGATTTGGCAAGCCTGCAAAAGTCCCTGGCGCAGGTTCGCCGACAGGGCTATTGCATTATTGATGGCGAATACAACGAGGAAGTGCTGTTCATCTCCGCTCCCGTGCTCGACCATAGCGCACGCCCGTGTGCGGCGGTAACACTCGCCATGTTGTCTTCCCGGCGGGCGCAGCCCGGCTTCGTCCAGAGATGCGCCCTGCTCGTCCGCGAAAGCGCCGATGCCTTTTCGCAGGATATGGGCTACCATGGGCAACGGGTAGCGGCGTGAGGGCTCCCCTACTTTGCTTGAATGATATCTGCCCGCGCTCCTGGCCCGAAGGTCGGCGCTGCCGATGGAGTTTTCGGATCGGAGCATACCAGGCGGATCTATTGGTTCGATAACGTGCCGGGGACAGGTGCAGAGGGCTGGTTGATGCGCCCGGCGCCGACGTGTTGGACAGAGGAGACTGATTCGGCGTGCGCAGGGCTATTCATGGCCAGGCTCACACAGGTACACGGACGAATTGGGCACGTCTCCAACTAACCAGCATCAAGGAGGTCGGCGCATGAGACGGCTAGGTACAGCGCAACTGCTCGCGTTCCTGCTTTTCCTCGGTTTGCAAGCGCTTCCGGGGGTCGCTTGGGCCCAGACCGGCAAGCTCTCCGGTACGGTCACGGAGACCGGAACCACCAATCCGGTCCCCGGAGCAACCGTGGTTCTGGAGAATACCACCTTCGCCACCGCCACGGACAGCGAGGGGCGATACGTTATCATCGGCATCACCCCCGGCGTCTTTACTGTCCGCTTCTCGTCCGTTGGCTTTACCCCCAAGGCGATAGAGGACGTGCGCGTGACTTCGGACCGGACCACCACGCTCAATGCGAACCTCGCGATCGAAGTGGTTCAGGGCAACGAGGTCGTCGTTGAGGCGGAGCGGCCCGTCGTCGATCAGAACCAGACGACCTCCCGCGCCCTCATCACCCAGGAAGAGATTTCGCGTCTGCCGGTCACGTCACTCCAGGACGTGATCTCGCGTACCGCCAACTCCTATGAAGGCTTCATCCGGGGCAGCCGCCGCATCGAAACCAAGACGGTCATCGAAGGCATTGATGTGACCGACGCGTTCTACGCGCTGGCCCCGAATCTGAGCTACGGGGGCGGCTCCTTCACCGGCTCCACCTACAACAATACCAACAAGGCCGACGAGGTGAACACGAGCATGTTCACCCTCAGCCCGGAAGCCGTCTCCGAGGTGACCGTCAACACCGGCGCCACGGATGCCCGCTATGCGACGGCTTCCGGCGGCGTCGTTGCCATCGTGATGGAGGAAGGGCGCGGGCCGCTGTCGGGATCGTTCTCTGCCCGCGTGTCCCCGCAGATTAATATCCCCGGCCCCGACTCTCTGGCCTTCTACCCCACCGCTGAGGTCGCCACCTATAATGCCGTCCGCGACCAGTTGACCGAGGAGGGAAAGAAAGAGGCAGCCCTCTTCACCTGGACCCCCGACAAGTACCAGATCGGCCACAAGCCCGAAATGGACATGCGTTTCTCGCTGGGCGGCTCTCTCACCGATAAATGGACGTTCATGACCAGCGGACAGTGGTTCCAGACGAACGGGTTCGAGCCGAACTACTTCGATAAGCGCGTCGGCGGAACACTGAAGACCTCCTACAACCTCAGCAAGAACACCCGACTTACTGCTTTCGGCATCGTCGAAGATCGCGGGCTCTGGGGCGGCTGGAATAACCGCAATTACCACGACTACTGGCGCTACTACCTGGAAGGCGTCGCCCAGGACGACGGCGGCTCCTACCTCGGCTCGCTCCAGTGGACGCAGGTCCTCTCGCCCACGTCATTCTTCAGCCTCCAGGCCTACCGCACGTTCACCCGCACGCGCTACGGCTACGTGGACGACAACGCCAACGGCTTTACCGATCCGGGCGAGGATGGAGATTTCCTCGACTTTAAGGACCCGGCCGTCATCAGCACGTACATAGGCGATGCCCAGGAAGGCAAGATGTTTTCCAAGAACATCAGCAACACCTACCCGGTCATCGGCAACCTGGCGACGGATACCTGGAAAATGCGCGCCGGGCAGCCGGTGCCCTACTCCGAAGATGCCTCCAACACCACGAATGGTCTCCGCCTCGACTACTCGAACCAGATTACGTTCAACCACTTCCTCCAGGCAGGCGCCGAATTTAAAGCCCGCCAGTTCGATTACGAGGAGGTGTACGGCATCGACGTGTCCTGGCTGAATGAGACCGACGAGCCGTACAAGTACCAGAACTGGACGCGCCACCCGTGGGAATTCTCCCTCTACGGTTCCGACCGCATGGAATACCGGGGCCTCATCGTCAACCTGGGCCTCCGCGCAGACGTTATCAACCGCGATACACGCAAGTTGGCGGATTACTTCTCCCCCTTCCAGCGCGATACCGTCGTGGTTGCGGGGCGGGAGCTGGCACGCAACGTCTTCCAGCGTGGCGACAGGGTCCCGATGGAAGTATACCTGAACCCGAGAATCGGCGTGTCGCATCCGATCGGCTCGCGCGCTGCCATGTACTTCTCGTATGCGCGCAACGTGCAGTTGATCTACGCGACGCTCTACACCTTCTACGACGGCAACAACTCCCGGAGCTCCTTTTTCAACTATCAGGACCCGGCGCAGAAGCCGATCAAGTCCAACAACTACGAGCTTGGCCTTCAGTGGGAGTTTGCCCCCGGATGGGGCGCTGACGTGAACGCCTACATGCGCGCCATCGAGAACTACGGGCAGATCCTGCTGGAAGCTACGGGCCGCGTGCCTGCCGGTGAGACCATCGCGCCCGGCACTCCCAGCGACGTGTACCGCTACGCAACCAGCTTCGGCTATGCTGATGCGCGCGGCGTCGAGCTTGTCCTCCGCCGTCGCCCGCTTCAGCTCGCGCCTGATGTTACGCTCGGCCTGACGGCCTCTTATACCTACTCGACCGTCGAGCAGGCCGCGAATGCGGCGGGGTCGCTGGGGTTTGCCGATCCGGACGGAACGGTGAAGCAACTGCCCTTCGACGCAGCCAAAGACGCCATCAACTTCCCGATTGCGGTCGTCGGCGGCCGTTCCACGCTGGCACAGGGCTACGACCGTCGCCATCGGGGCGTGCTCCGCGCCGTCTCCGCGCTGCCGCTCAACTTCTCCCTGGGCCTGACCGGCACGCTCGAAAGCGGCTTCCTCTACCAGAAGATCATCAACGTGGATGCCCGCGACCGGAAACTGCTCACAGGGCCTACCAACTACCAAATCGACCTGCGCGCGGAGAAACGCTTCAATTTCAGCGACCGCTTAGGGGCCGACCTGTACGTGGACGTCATCAACCTGACCAACCGCCTCAACGTGATTGCCTACAACCGCAATGAGTTTTCAGGAGAGGGGCGCACGTTCCAGGAAACTGGCAACCCCGGCAGCCGCCTCGTCCAGCCGGACGGGTCCACGCTTTACGGCCCCGCACGCAACATCTACTTCGGCGCGCGGGTGCGCTTCTGACCCGCCACCGCGAGCAACCTCTGAATTCTACGCCCTTTCCGTCATGCGAAGACTTACTCTTTTCCTCGGTGCTCTGCTCGTGTGCGGCGGTGTCCTCGCGCCGTCAGCACGGGCGCAAAGCAAGGACAAGCCCTCCTCCATCCTAACGTACAATCGTGCGACGGAGGACCTGCCAGACGACGGCTACATGGTGGCCGGTGACTTGTGGGATACCGTTATGCCGCTCAATACGAGCCAGCCGGGGCACCTGGGCAACCGCTACCAGGGTGTCGCCGGCCAGGACCTCATGGCCTTCATGCACCTCGGCTCTGAAGATGCCGCCTTCTTCAACCCCGGCGGCATGTGGCCCAATGCCTACCGCGTTGTCAACTTGTTCCGCAACGCCCGCAAGTTCGGCTTCACCGCCTACGACCCGAACGGGTGGCCCGGCTACGCCGCCGGCAACCCGATCTTCGAGGCAGATCAGGGGAAGGACTCTAAGTACATGATCGCCATGTACGGCCCAAATGTGGCCGGCGCGGATGATCCCTCGCGCAATTACAAACGCCCGGCGCGCTACATCGATGCCGCCCGTACCCAGATGATCTACGAGGCCGGATGGCCCACCACTATCGGGGTGGACTTCAAGCTCCGCGCGCACCAGTTTACCTCTAACGAGCAGAACCTGAACGATTTCATCGTGATCGAGTGGACGCTCACCAACACCGGCTGCGTCGATAGCGACGCCAATGGCGCCTGCGAGGCTACCAACCACGTCATCGACGCCATCGCCGCCTCCATGCAGGCCGAAACTGCCCCGTCCATTAAGATCGGCTTCGGCGGCGACCGCACGCGGGGGCCTGACGGCGCCAGCCTCTTCGGCGCCGGCCGCACCTACGGCTACGTGGGAGCTCCCGACGAGAACGGCGACCCGTACGATTTCGTGGCCTGGTTTGCGAACGTCCCGCCCGATAAAACCGCCGGCCTGGTAGTCCCCGGGCCCGGCGCCCGCGACTTCGGCATCAACAACTACCTGCAAAAGGCAGGCTACACGGATGTATGGGGCGCCTTCCGCTGGATGGGCGTCAAGCAAGGCAGCATTGGCGACGCCATCACCGGATCGGGTGTGAACACCGGTGCCCTTTCCAATATCACGGCCGATTCGCCGGACAAGCAGACGATCTTCGGCACCGACCCAATCGGCACCGGTCCGGAGCGCGGGTGGTATACCTCTCACACGGTATGCTCCAGCCTGGTCACCTACCGCTGGCAGGATGCCGTGAAGGAGTTCCGGGCCGCCACCGCCGTCTGGTACGACAATTACAGCAGGCTCTCTCAGAACGCAGGCTGCGGCCAGCATACCCCTGATCTCAACCCGAACTCTCGCTTCTTCCAGGCAGGCACGCCGGGCGATATCACGTCCTTCGTACCCAAGCTCGTCGGCGCCCAGCGCCCCAACGGGGACTATAAGTATGGCCCTGCGCTGGATCCCACACCGGGATCGGGCATCGACCAGCCTATCTGGGAGGAAGAATGGAATCCCGCGCTTCGGGGCAATGCCAGCCCTTCCGATGCAGACTTCTACAAGGCCATCGGATATTCCCGTGAGTGGAACTTCGACGACAGCAACAAGAACGGCGTCGGGCCTTTTCACTTGGACGTGGGAGAGTCCATCACCATCATCTGGGTGGGCGATGCCGGATACCGCTTCGAGGGCGTCAGTGACGCCATCAAAGCGGCCCAGTGGGCGTGGGAGCACGGCTGGGATGTCCAGCAGCAACTCCCCGTCCCGCCCGCTCCCGAGATGCAAGTCGCCGGCTCTGAAACCGGCAAGGCCATCGTCAGGTGGACCGACGTGAGCAGTATCGATCCGGATATCGACGGCTACAAGATCTGGCGGGCCGCGCAGTACCGGAAGTACGAGTGGCTCAAGGATGGCATGAGGCTGGCCGACAACTACCAGCACCAGAACGTGCCGGGCGACACGAACAAGACAGCCTTCCGGGATCCCGTCAACCGCTTCTTTGACTACCAGTTCACCGGAGGCACATCCGGCGTATATCAGCCCGAAGAGTGGGGCACCTACGAACTCATCGCCAAGATCCCGAAAGGCGATCTCTCCCAACACGCGGCCGATGGCGCTCCCTACGACTACGCCTACGAAGACACGACCTCCATCCTGGGCTTCACCTACTGGTATTACGTGTCCTCCTACAAGGACGGCCAGTGGACGGGGCCGCTCGGTCAGGTCGCCGACCAACTGGAATCCTCCGGCGTCGTCAACCGCAACGGCCGCAATACTACCGACGCGGTGGAGGGAACCATTGGCATGATCTCGCCCTGGTTCGAAACGTACCCGTTCGCCTACAACTTCCCGCTATTCCCGCAAGAAGGCACCCTGGCGTTCAAAAACATGGGCGCTGCCTTCACGCTCAAGCCTGCCGTCGCCTCGGCTAGCGCTGTGCCGAAGCTCATTACCGTGGCACCCAACCCTTACAAGATCACGGGCCTCAACGACGTTCGTAACGTCTCGACCAGCCACACCATCAACTTCCTCGGCGTGCCGTCGGACTTTACCATCACCATTCTGGACGTGTCGGGGCAGATCATCTTCCAGGATCACGTTACCGGCGGCGCAGCGGGCCAGTACCCGTGGAATATGTTCTCAAAGGATGGGGTAGAGGTCGCTAGCGGCCTTTACATCTACTACATCCAGTACGGGGATAACCAGTCGGTGGTCGGCCACTTCGCCATCCTCCGCTAACCTCCCGACTGCACCGCAAACCGAGAGCTATATCATGAAAAGAGGATTCTTGATGATCATGCTGCTGAGCGTGGTGGTGGTTGACGCCAACGCGCAGCGCAAAGCGGGTCGAAACGGAGCGGCCTTTCTGGAGATCGGGGTGGGAGCGCGGGAGGCAGCACTGGGCTCGGCGGCCACATCGCTCGACGGGGGCGCCAACCAGATCTTCTGGAACCCCGCCGGGGCGGCGTTGCACCAGGGACAGCGCCTCAGCGCCGCGTTCTCCTACAATAGCTGGATCGCCGACCTGAAATACACGGCGGCGGCGGTCGGCTATAACTTCGGCTCTATCGGCACCATCACCATCGGCGCCCAGATGTTCGGCGTGTCCGACATCCCCGCCAACCGCGAGAACGGCTATACCGACGAGCAACTCCAGGAACTCATTACCGATACTGGCACCTCGCCCACGTTCGACTACCAGGACTTGGCCCTGAGCGCCTCGTTCTCCCGTTACTTCTTCGACCGCCTCACACTCGGCGCGACGGTAAAGTACGTGAACGAGACCATTGACGACGTGGGTGCCTCGGCGGTCGCCTTCGATTTTGGTTCCGTATACCGGATCGGCATCAGCGGCTGGCAGATTGCCGCGCGCCTGAGCAATCTGGGCAGCTCGATGGAGTTCTACAACCAGGACAACCCCCTCCCGCTAACCTTCTCCATCGGAACGTCCATCTATCCAATCAATACCGAGCAGGCCCGGCTCATGCTCGCCCTCGATGCCATCAAGCCTCAGGACTCTCAACAACTTCTCTTTGGCGGCGCCGAGCTGTCCTTTTTTGACCTGCTGTTCCTTCGGGGCGGCTACAAGTTCAATTACAGCGGTGCTTCGGACGGCGGCACGACCGACCGCGCGGCCATCAATACCTCGGTCGAAGGCGCCTCGCTGGGCGGCGGCATTCAGTATGAGATCTCCGGCCACGCAGTAGCCATCGATTATGCGTTTACCCAGATGAAGCTGCTCAACGATACGCATCGCTTCACGTTGCGGATCGGGCTGTGAGTTCGGGGGGTGGGGGAGACACGCCACTCTTGAGCGACGTTCGGACCGCCCTCCGGACTTCAACTGAGCGTGCCGACTCACCCCGCCCGCCGTATCGTCGCAGATTCGTAGACTCCATTCATGCGAAATCTGACTGCTTGCTTTGGGAATGGTTCTAGCCCAGAAAGCTCCCCTCCTCGCTAAAGCCGGTCCAACAACCTTCAACTTTCTAACTTTAAACCCAATCCGGGGCTGGGGTGGTTCGCATCTGTTGCAGGGCTGGCGGTGTTCACGATCCATGCGGATACCCCGCAACCGGAGCTGGTCTGATTCCCATGCCGTCATACCCCCATACGTCGCACCCTCTTACACTCCAACTCTCGTAAGCTTCCGCCCTGCGGCGGTCGGCCGTCAGGGGTCTACGTTGCGCGCGCACACCGGCATTCTGGCATTGATTCGAAATGGTGCAGGTAGAGACGACTTCCGGGCGCTGGCATCCGTTTTGTGAACAGATCCTCGCTTTCCTCAAAGCCGACGTGCTGGACCTGTGCGTCGATGGTGTGCGCGTCCGGGGCTTCCGCAGTCCCGACTCGCCAGCGCTGTGGATTCGAGACCACTCGGACACGATGCGGGGCGGTAAGTACATGGAGTCGGATGTTCAGAGCGCGCCGGATTGCTTCGCCCGGATGCAGGCCGCCAACGGGCGGCTCTACGATTACGTTTCAACCCGTCCGGAGAAGCCGCCCTGTGAGCGCGAGAATTGGGAGAAGTGGGTCCGTGTACCGGTGGAAGCAGACGTGGAATATCGGTTCGTGAAGGCGGTGTACCTGGCCTGGCAGTCATCCGGCGACGCGGAATGGGTTCGCCGACTGCTTCCTGCATGTGGCCGCGCGCTTGCGTACAGTATGACGCATCCCTGGAGATGGGATGCCGCGCACGGGCTCGTGAAACGCGCCTACACCATCGACACCTGGGACTTCGACTATACCGCCGGACGCGTTCCCTGGCTCAACTTTCAGATCACGGACCACACCTTCTGGGGCCTCTCGCACGCGGACAACAGCGGCCTGTACGAAGCCACTGCCCTCCTCGCCCGCATGTGCGCGAGCCTGGGCGATGAGGCCCACGCGCGGCAGTGGAAGGAAGCTGCCGAAAGCGTCCGCGAGCGCGCCAACGCCCGGCTCTTCAACGGCCGCTTTTACCGGCATTTTCATAAGTTGAAGCCCGTGACGATCGACGGGGTCGATGAAGAGGAACAGCTCAGCCTCAGCAACCCGATGGCCGTAAACCGGGGCATGGCTACGCACGAAATGGCCGTATCGATCATCGATGAATACATCCGACGCGACAGGGCGGGGCGAGCCTTCGCGCCCTGGTTCAGCATCGATCCGCCTTTCCCGGACGGCATCTTCGGAGACGAAAAGCTGGCGGGGGGAGCGTATATCAACGGGGGCATCTTCCCCCTCGCTGGCGGCGAACTGGCGAAGGCGGCCCTGGCGCACGGCTACGAGCGTTTCGGGTGCCAGATCCTGGATCAGTACCGGCGGATTATCGCCGAGAGCGGCGCGACCTACCTGTGGTACTTCCCGGATGGGACGCCCTCCTCCGTCGAAACCAGCACCAGCCCCGAAGCCACCCCGACCGACGGCTGGGGGTCCTCCGCCATGTTATATGCTTTCGTAGAGGGCCTGTGCGGCATTGAAGATCAGGGGCACTCGTTCGAGAGCGTGCGCTGTTCGCCGCGCTGGATCGCAGCCGAAGAGGACATGGCGGCCGTGCAGCTCAGCTATGCGGCCTCGGGAGCCGCGTTCGGATACACCTACGCCCATCATCCGGCAAGCACCTCCATTTCCCTTCTCCTCAACGGGGCGGCGGCGGTTGACCTTCACGCGATGCTGCCAGAGAATAGCCGGGTTGCTGCGGCGACGTGGGGCGGACGTGCCGTGCCCTTCCAGACGGCGTGGGTGGAGGGCACCCCCTATGCCGACGTGTCTGGAGACGTGTCAGGAACAACTGCCGTCGAGGTCCGCTATGCGCGCGCCTAGCCTGACATACCGCTCCCGATTGCACGAAGCGGAAGC
>DASSAV010000093.1:0-3060 GCA_035699265.1 Rhodothermales bacterium | reverse complement strand
CCCTTCGCGTCATCCCGATGAGCTTGCGAAGAGGGATCTGTCCAAAGTGGTTCCTCTGAGATGAATCTGAGCCTCGCGTTTACTGCGTCAGTCGGCTACGCCTCGTGTCAAACAGATCCCTCTCTTCGATCGGGATGACATTTACCTGGATCGGCTGGAGATCGTCACCTATGCACTGTAATATCAGAGAACTGGTATAAGGCAGAGACAGTCGAGAGCATCTTTTCGGCCATATCTGAAACCGGCATAGACACTGCCGTTATGTGTTCGGCGCAAGAACATGAAAAAGGGCAGGTTACGGCCTGCCCTTCTGTACCCGGGGTGGGACTCGAACCCACACGGTGTTGCCACCATTGGTGTTTGAGACCAAAGCGTCTACCGATTCCGCCACCCGGGCTTTTCAGCTCCCGATTTTAGATCCGGGTTGCTGCATAAGCAACCCCTTACGCCCGCGTTCACGGGTTGTTCGCCGACGTTACGCCGCCTCCCGGGCATACACGCCAAAAAAGCGAATGATGCTCTCGATCCCCTGCTTGAACCGGTCGAGGCCGAAATGCTCGTTCGGGGAATGGATGGCGTCCGAATCCAGGCCGAACCCGAACAGCACGGTGTCGATGCCGAGGATGCGTTTGAAGTCGGCTACGACTGGAATGCTGCCGCCTTCTCGTGTGAAGAGCGGCTCCCGGCCGTAGACTTCCTGCATTGCCCTCTTCGCTGCCTGCATGGCGGGGCTGTCCAGCGGCGTGATGGACGGATGGCCTCCGTGCAGGTCGCGGAACTCCAGGGTGACCGTATCCGGGATGCGGCTCTCGAAGTACCGGCGCAGCTTTTCCACTACCTCGCCGGGCCGCTGGTCCGGCACAAGCCGCATCGAAATCTTGGCGCCCGCCTTCGCCGGCAGCACCGTCTTGGCGCCTTCCCCCTGGTACCCGCCCCAGATGCCGTTTACATCCAGCGCGGGCCGGGCGGAGGTCGCTTCGAGGATACCATACCCTTCTTCGGTCCGGACGGCTTCCACCCCGATGGACGCTTTCCACTCCTCTTTGTCGAACGGCAATGCACGGTAGTTGGACCGTTCCTCATCCGTGAGCGGCCGCACATCGTCGTAAAAGCCCGGGATGGCCACTCCGTGCTGCGCGTCGTGCAGGCCGGCGATCAGCTTACAGAGGACGTTGATCGGGTTCTCGACCGCGCCGCCGTACACGCCCGAGTGCAGGTCGCGGTTGGGACCGGTCAGGATCACCTCTACGTAGGCCAGTCCGCGCAGCCCGTAGGTAATCGACGGGACGCCCGGCGCAAACATGGACGTGTCCGAAATGAGCACCACGTCCGCTTTCAGCAAGTCGCGATGCTCCTCGATGAACGGCGCCAGGTTATCCGATCCGTTCTCCTCCTCCCCTTCCACGATGAACTTGAGGTTCACCGGCAGATCCTCCCCGCCCTGCAGGTAGGCCTCAGCCGCCTTCACGTGCATGAATACCTGCCCCTTATCGTCGCTGGAGCCCCGCGCGAAGAGCGTGTGGTCCTTCACGACGGGCTCGAACGGCGGCGAGTGCCAGAGGTCCAGCGGATCGGGCGGTTGTACGTCGTAATGTCCGTACACGAGCACGGTGGGCTTCGAGGAATCCACCGCGTGCTCCGCGTACACGATGGGGTGCCCCTTCGTGGGCATGACCTCAACGCGCAGGACGCCGACCCGCCGGAGGTCGTCGGCCAGCCACTCGGCGGCCTTCCGCACGTCCCCGGCGTGCTGCGACTCCGTGCTGATGGAAGGGATGCGAAGCCAGTCCTCCAGCTCGCCTACGAACGAGTCGAACCGATTGCCTGCGTACTGTAGCGCTTTATCCATCTGAACCTTCTATTGTCGAAGAGTAGCTGTCGTGTACGAATAAGCGTCCCGAACAGAATCGGTGATCCGGAAGCCTTGAATGCGCAGGCTGAAGACCTGCGGCTACATGCGCAGGCTGAAGAGCTGCGGCTACAGGGCCGGGGCGTTCGTGAGGCATTCTGAGACCGGATCCATACATCTGCACGTCTCTGTCCGTGGGTGGGTTCCAATAAGGTCGTGCCTGGCTGCCGGGCCGCGCAATAGCGAAGTGGTAACTACTCGTCAACGCACCTGCGCGCGTAGAGAATGAGCCGGGGCGCGTCGGGGGTGTATGCTGCCCCGTCATAATCTCCCATGACCTCCAGAAGATCCAATCCCACGGCAGGGTACATCTTGCGAAAGTCGTTCAGGGTGAACAGCCGGACCGATTCGTTGAACACCGAAACCGTACTGTCTCCCTGAATCTCGATCCGCTTGTTGATGCGCCCGTCGTCCACCCACCGGTGCTGCACGATCTCCACGTCCCCTGCCGCGCGCCGGTCTTCGGGCACCAGCCGCCCCACCACGCGCGGCGCGTTCAGGAAGTCTTGCACAATCCATCCGCCGGGTTTCAAGGCATGCGCCATGGCGCGGAGGGCACGCAGGTGGTCGCGCTCGCGCTCGAAGTAGCCGAATGCCGTGAACAGGTTCACCACGCCGTCGAAGCACGCATTGCAGACCGGATCGCGCATGTCACCGCGCAGAAAGACCACGTCCAGCCCTTCCGCACGTGCCCGCGCCCGCGCCGCCTCAATCGCCCGCTCCGAGAGGTCGACGCCCGTGACCTCGTAGCCCCGCCGGGCCAGGCACCGGGCGTGACGGCCACGCCCGCACGCCATGTCCAGAATAGCGTCTCCCTTCGCCGGCACCGCCAGCCGCTCGATCAGATCGACGGCCCGCCCGGCCTCTTCGTCATTGCGGTGGCCGTAGACCAGCTCGTACTCGTCGCGCCCGAACCAGTCCTCATACCACGCCATACGCCTGGGGGTAATCCGCGCCGCCCTTTAGATCGGCTGGGCATCCGCAAAGGGGGCCAGTACCTCCTGCAGCGAGCGCGCTTCCGATTCGAACCACGCCACGATCTTGCACATCACCTGCTCCAGCAGCGCGTCCGGACACGACGCCCCGGCTGTCAGGATGACGTCGGCCGGGCGGACTTCCGGGAACCAGTCGCTCGCTTCCCGCCGCTCCCG
>DASSAV010000092.1:0-2667 GCA_035699265.1 Rhodothermales bacterium | reverse complement strand
TTACGTACCTTGCCGTGTCCATTATTCCTGCATCAGTCGAGATACGCTCATGCGAAAGAAACTGCTACTACTCTCATTCCTGGCCGCCGTGTTTGCCCTGCCCGCCCGGGCGCAGGTGACCACCCTTACCGCCCACGTCGTCAGCGCTACGGTGGACGGTCAACAAGACGGCGCAACCGGCATCTCCACGGACGCCGCCGTCGACGTAAGCTTCACGTTCGATCAGGCGCTCCCCTCCGTTGAGGAAGCGGACTTCTCGCTCGTCGAATTCATCGGTGACGTCACCGCAGTAGATACGATCACCCTGAGCACGGACAAGAAGACCCTGACCTACTCGGTGGAGCATATGGCCGATACGGACTACTACTGGATCATTTCGGGAAGCGTCTTTACAGATACCACCCTTACCACACTCATCCAGACCGTACCGTACGTACTGGCCTACACCACCAGCGACGGCTCGGGCCGGGTCTCGGTCAGCGGCACCGTCGACGTTTCGTCCGCTGCCGCCAAAACTGCCGCGGATGTCAAACCCATGATGCTCCACGGCCTGCACCGTGCTTCTTCCCTGCTCCGAAGCGCTTCGCCGTCCAGGCGTTCGGCAGTGGCTAAACCTGCCACTTCGACCGCTGCGCCTGCACGTGCGTCGATGGCGGCCGTGGATGCCGAGGGATCTGTGGTCCTCCTCATCAAGCAGGAGAATCCGAATCCCGACTTCTCGAGCGGCCAGGTAGTGGGCGCCGCCGCGGCTAATGCTGGCGGATCCTATACCGTGGATTTCGCACCGCCGGGCACCTACTACGCCGTTGCCGAGAACATTGCGGGCCTTGGTGCAGGGGATTTCACCGGCATCTTCAGCGCGTTCTTCGACTTCTATATCGGTAGCTATGACACGAACAGTGACGGCGCCCCGGACAATGTAACTGCCGGTGCCTCTGACGTGAGCGGCATCGACATTACGATATATCCGGCCTCCCACTTCGCCGTTACGTCCGTCGATGCCGACGCCGATGCTCGCGCATTCCTGGAAGCACAGACCGATGCGACTGACGAAAGCATTCTGAGCGTCTATGCTATCGGTGACCAGACTGATGGGTCGGCTACGTTCTGGGGGTTCGAATACCTCTATACCGACCCCGGGACGTCGAGCGACATGGTTCTGTCCGTCACGCGCGAGGCATTCCTCATCTTCTCTGAGAATGATCCGGATGAAGCCGCGGGAGACGAAGTACCGCTCCCATCGGACTATCCTACGACGGCGGAACTAATGACCACCCTGGCCGCCAACACTGACGTTGGGGCCTTCTTGGACACCCACGGCGACGCCCCGAAACTCGTGTGGCTGAGCGCTGGTGCGAGCCTGCTGGCCGCCGATCCGGTGGGCATCACCAATAGCGACAAGATGCTCTGGAGGGCATCCATCCTTTCCGCCAGCGAAACAACTGACATTTTCAGTGAGGACGCCGTCGTGGCATATCTTGACATGTCCACGAATGGGATCGTCCAGATTGAGAAGTTCCCCGCGCTCGAGTCCGACTATGTAGAGTTGGCGACAACCGCGGCTCCGTTAGCGTTTGAGGGACTCGGAGACGCCAATCTCTACAACGTCTCTGCTACGGGTGTCGACCCGTTAACTGGTAAGGCGTTCGGCTGGATCTATGCTTTTTCGGGCGGCAATATCGGTGGAGTCGATCTCGGCAGCAGTGTGAGCATCAATGCATTAATTCCGTTTGTATTTCCATCCTTTGGTGCCGACTTCCCCGATAACCTGCCGCTCGTACCGGAAGAGCACGCCGCCGCCGAAGACGTGCTCACGGCGTCCGAGGCCAACGGCGGCCGCAACTTCCGGAACGGCCACACTGACGACGCCTACGTCGACATCGAAGGCGGCTATGCTTCAGGCCTGCTGCTCGACAGGCCTGACCTTCTGACCGACCACCCGGAAATCGCGACTACCCCCGTGTGGGCTGTTACCTACACGGAGTTCAAGGACGAGGGCGAGACCGAAGTTGACTCGCTCGTCTACGTCTACGACATGGCATCGGGCGATCTGATCACGCGGGTCGGCGTGGCCACAGGCAACGAGCAGGAGGGCGAGCTCCCGAGCGTCGCCTCACTCCAGGGAAGCTACCCCAACCCGTTCCGGGCACAGGCGCACATTCCGTTTGCGCTGCCCACGGCCCAGCACGTAACCCTCAAGGTATACAACGTGCTCGGCCAGGAGGTCGCCACCCTGGTCGACGCCGTGGTTCCGGCGGGCAACCAGTCGGTCACCTGGAACGCCACAGCCGTCCCGAGCGGCGTCTACTTCGTCCGGATGAAGTCGGAGGGTGCTACCCAGAGCCAGAAGCTGGTCGTCCAGCACTGACCCAACCGTCACCCCACCCCGAAAGAGGCCCCGGCTGGTGTGCCGGGGCCTCTTTCCATCCTGGATTTTGGATTCAAAAACACGCGCCCTCCGAATCCCTCGTCCTCTCTCCCTTTCCCCCTCCTACCCTCTTCCTTTCCTCCTCTCTTTCTCTCTTTCTCTCTTTCACTGTTCCTCCCGTTTCCGATACACAATCGTCCGTATGTGCTCCACACTCAGGTAGAACCGATCCGAGAGCACATCGATCGCATCCTGCGCCGTCACCTCACAACGGAGACGGTCAAACTCCCGGCAGATCC
>DASSAV010000091.1:0-13522 GCA_035699265.1 Rhodothermales bacterium | reverse complement strand
AACCTTGCCCCACCAGACACATTTGATTACATAGGTCCAGACCTGCGCCCAACCCACATACGTTCTTTGACGTCCTGCACCGATAGCCATGCACCAGGCGCCCGAAAATCACGTGCGGAGCCTGCCCCGATTCGGTCTATGCCGGCGTGTAAAGTGTGCAGCAGCTGCCGCGTAGAATCCGTCACGCGCGTGCAGTTTGTGCAATGACCGAGAAGATCAAGCTGACCGCCGCGTTCACGTCCAGCGTCACGCGCGTGCAGTTTGTGCAATGACCCTACGGAATGCGTTCTGTGCGTGTAAAGTGTGCAATGCGCCCTGAAGAATGCCGCCGGCCCCCGCCCACGAAAGCCTCCTGATTCAGCGGGCAACGAGCCGGTCTAATTCACCGGGTGACTCCAAGTCACCCGGTGAATTAGGCACCTCTACACCAGAGACATGCATCCCCTGCACGCCCGAAAAACCGGTCAAAAGTGTGCAAAGTGTGCAATGATGCGTCTTGTACGTACTAGAATCAGGCGATAACCGTAAGATCCGTTACAGTTGCTTCCTGACGGCTTCCAATGAAACACGCTCAGCCTGTAAGGCTCGTTACAATCCAACGGGCCACGTCACAACAGCTACTGACCACTGACCACCGACAACTGACCACGAACAAACCGTCAGATCCGTTACATTTCGCATCCTATTCCCGGCAGCCGGCCACCAAGCACTAAGAACCAAGCACTAAGAACTGCCCGTTAACACCCGAACACTCGAACACGTACACACTTCTCCCAACCCCTTGTATCTACGCATCTTCGCGAGGGATTCGGATTCGGGAGGTTTCGCTAGCTTGATAAAAAACTGGAGTTTCCTTAAATTATAGGCTTAGGCATTGTGAATCCCGCGCGATCCGGAATCGCCTCGGCTCCCGAAATCGGTCGAGCTGACGTAGCATCCGGCGTTGCGAAAAGCGGTACCGGATCGGCACGCCCGTCCTGACTTGCCCCTCGCACACGTAGCCGACCACACCACTTACACATCAAACCGTCAGACGTAATGGCAAATCCGACGAGAGTCTTGCTGGTCGCAGGAGAAGTTTCCCCTTTCACAAAGCACTCCGACATCGCAGACCTGGTACGGATGCTTCCCGAAAAGCTTCTGGAGACGAGCCCGTACGAAATCCGCATCATGACGCCGCGCTACGGCACGATCAGCGAACGCCGCAACCGGCTGCACGAAGTGATTCGACTCTCCGGCACGGACGTGGACATGGGCGACAGCCGCGAGACGTTGAAGGTGAAAGTAGCGTCCATCCCCGGCATTCGCCTCCAGGTCTACTTCATGGACAACGGCCGCTACTTCAAGCGCAAAGGCATCTACGCCGACAAAGCGGGCAAGCAGTTTGAAGACAACCCGGCGCGCGCCCTCTTCTTCGGCCGCGCCGTGGTCCAGACCGTCCGTAACCTCGGCTGGGCGCCCGACGTGGTGCATGCTTTCGGCTGGATGAGCGCGCTCGTCCCGTATCTCGTGCGTACCGAATGCGTTAACGACCCCCTCTTCAACAGTGCCAACGTCATGTATACGCCGAACGATCTGGACGTGGTGGATCGCTTCGTAGCTGCTGACGCCGCACCCCTCGGCCTGAGCGAAGCCGAACCCGTGCTCGACCGCGACTTCAACGAGATCGGCCTCAGTTTCGCCGATACGGTCGTTTATGCCCCCGCGATGCAGCCGGTCTCTGGCCATCCGGGCGAACAGTTAAGCACAGATCAGGAAGAGATGATCGGCCAGGCCGCCGCACTCTACCAGCCCACCGTCAAGAGTATCGCAGCCTGAACGCCGGTCGCCGGGTCCTGCCCGCCGGGCTTGCGGGTGGGGGCCTGCGCCCCTCTGCGGAACCGTAGCAGCGGATCGGGCATTCTTACTCCCCACTCTGCCCTGAACCCCATCGGCACGTGTCGGTCGGGGTTTTTCTTCTGTCATACGCGGCCCTTCCCCATCGAAAAGATCGGCTTTCGCGCGGCTCGATACGCGCCACGGATGCGAAAGCACCGGTATGGCGCGTTATCAGGACAGACATCAGCATTACAGGGCGCCACGGCATCCACGACTCGAAGTTGATATGCGCTGGAATCGTTCAGGATTGTTTTTCTGCTTGTGCTTGTTCGCCCTCTCCCTCTCGGCCTGTGAAAATCCGTCGAATGTAGGCGAGGATCTCGTGGGCGGAATCGACGACCTGCCCGAGGCGTCCACCGTCACAGCCTCCACCTTCGAGAGCGACAGCATCCGTGTCGTCACCGGCAACTCGGACCGCATCCTCGCCGGCCACGTCGACGACCCGATGCTCGGCGACATGACGACGACGGGCTATCTCGACTTTTCGACGGCGAGCGACATACCCGGTGAATTCAGAACAGGCCCCGTAACCTCCGTCCAACTGCGTCTCGTTCCCGACTATACGTACGGCTCGACCACCGGTACAACGGCATTCCACCTCAACGAAATGCCTTCTGAGTTCACGTCTAACGGCGCCCGAGCGGATACTACACTGCCGGCGGGAGCGACCGTGACCGACTTCAGCATCTCTCCGACCGACACACTCGTCGTGATCGACCTGCCCGCCGCCTGGGTCTCCGCGAACGATGCGACGCTTCGCGGCACAAGCTTCGGAACAGACTTCCACGGATTCCAGATTCAGCCTGCCGGCGGCCAGACCGTTTTCGGGTTCGACTTGGCTCGAACTGTCCTGCGGGTGGTCTCGAATGGAGAGACGGTTAACTATCCGGTAAGCCAGCGCCTGTGGACGGCCAGCCGGAGCGGAACCCTCGCACTCCCGCCCAATGAACTGCTCGTGCAGGACGGCTTCGGCAACGGAGTCTCGTTCGACTTCACATTCAGACAGGACAGCAGCCTCGTCGGCGGCGCCGTCAACCGGGCGATCATAGCGCTGTACGCCGATACGCTCTCGCTTCAGCAAAACGCGCCTGCCAACTTCACGCGCCCTGTCCTTCAGGGTGTCATCCTCGCGGCGCTCATCGATACGAGTGCCGTGGCGCTGGGGCAGTTTAGCCTGCGAGACGGTAAGTTCGTCATGACCAGCGGCGACATCATCAACATCGTCCAGCGAAGGCTGAGCGGGGTGGAGACGGCGGACCGATTCCGCGTTACCCCCATCGTCAACAACACGATCAACCCGCTGCTATTGTATACCCCGTCTGCTCCGGACAAAGCACCGAAAGCGGTCGTCACGGTTTCACCGACAGGCGAGTGACCGAGGCCGCGAACAACACGCTGCTCGGCCCGTTTGCACCATGTCCATCTGCACGTCCAACCTCGCCATGTCTCGTCATATAACGTCCTTTTCCCTGGCTCGGAAACTCTTCTTCGCAGGCTGCCTGTCCGTGCTGCTGGCCCCCGCCGCCTTTGCGCAACGCAACAACGACGGCTCGATCTACTCCCGCTACGGCCTCGGCGAGCTACGTGCGTTCCCGTCCGCTCAGCTTCAGGCGATGGGCGGCGGAGGTACATCCGTGCTCTCCTACACCTATGTCAACCTGACGAATCCGGCGACCTGGGCGGACCAGATCCTCACGCGCTTCTCCGCCGGCGTCCTCTATCAGGGCGTGCAGGCGACGGATGCCTCGAACGACGTGAGCAGGCTCACGGAAGGCACGTTAAACGCGTTTCAGTTCTCCTTCCCCATCGGCAGCAAGGTCGGCGTCGCGCTGGGTTACGAGCCGTATTCCCGCGTGAGCTACCGCGTTCAGCGCGACGGGGCACTTCCGCCGGACCCGGTGCTGGGCGACACGAGCCACTTCATCCTCAACCTGGAAGGGAGCGGCGGGCTGCAACGCTTCGTGGGCGGCGTGGGTTACCGCATCAACCGAAACATCTCGGTAGGCGCCGACGCCAACATCATCTTCGGCATCCTGGAAGATGCACGGCGGACCGACTTCACTGGCGGCACCTTCCGCGAAAGCTACCTGTCCACCTCAACCCGGCTCGCGGGCGTGACTGGCACACTCGGAGGAATCGTTACCCTCCCCCAACTTGCATCCGAAAACGACGTGTTCACGGTAGGGGCCGCTTTCACATTGCCTGCTACACTTTCCGGATCGCGCGTGCGGACGCTGAGTCCGAACGACAGGACGCCCGGAGATACCCTCGAAACGAAAGTGCCGGACGGCTCTGTCAAGCTGCCCTGGGGCGTGCGTGCCGGTGCGGCCTACAGCTACGACCAACGGTGGCTGCTCGTCGTAGACGGTCAGTACCAGCCCTGGTCCAACTTCAGCAGCGACTTCTCCTTTGCGGGCTACGATCCCGGAGGCGTATCCACGTTCCGAGATCGCATCCGGGCTTCTGCGGGCCTCGAGTTCCTCCCCGCCGGCACCGACCTGGTCCGCCCGTTCCTGGCGCGCGTCGCCTACCGCCTGGGTGCCTATTACGACCGGTCCTACGTGTCTCCGATTGCGGGCGTGGACCTCCATACCGTAGCCCTCACCGCCGGTCTCGGCATCCCCCTGTTCAATCCGGGCACCCGGCTCGACCTCGGTTTCGAGATCGGCACGCGCGGCCAGACCGACCAGAACCTCGTCCGCGACACTTTCTACCGCATCTCGGCCAGCGTCAACTTCGGCGAGCGCTGGTTCCAGCGCCGCCGCCTGCGCTAGAAGCAAGCCATATTTCGCCGGAAAAGCCGGTGAGCGCCCCCGCTCACCGGCTTTCTCGTCTTTGATCGGCCCCGATCGTTGCCGGTGGTGACGATCCCAAAAATTGACAATCTCCGAAACACCCGTTCTCCCACACTTCCCTAACTTCCCGGCACGCAAATTCCCCGAACCAGCTACTCAATCCCGTGGCCCACATCATCGACGGAAAAGCGATCGCGGCACAGGTACGCGCAGAAGTGAAGGCCGACGTGGCCGACTGGACTGCAGCAGGCAACCGCCCTCCGTACCTGGCCGTCGTCCTCGTCGGCGACAACCCCGCCTCCGCTTCTTACGTACGGGGAAAGACGAAGGACGCGGCCGAGGTCGGCATCGGCAGCGATACGCTGACCTTCGACAGCAGCCTGCCGGAAGCAGATCTCCTCCACCTCATCGCCGATCTCAATGCCAGCGACGGCGTCGACGGGATCCTCGTCCAGCTTCCGCTCCCCTCCCACATGGATGAGCAGAAGGTGATCCGGGCTATCGACCCGGATAAGGATGTGGACGGTTTTCACCCCGCCAACATCGGACGCCTCGTCATCGGGCAGCCTGGTTTCGCGCCGGCTACCCCTTCGGGCATCATGGAAATGCTCCGGCGGTGCGGTATCGAAACCACGGGACGGAGGGCCGTCGTAGTCGGTCGTTCGAACATCGTCGGCAAGCCCGTAGCCAACCTCCTCCTGCAGCCCGGAACGGATGCCACCGTCACGGTCTGCCACAGCCGCACGCAGAACCTCGCAGGCATCACCCGCGAGGCCGACATCCTCGTGGCCGCCATCGGACGCGCCGCGTTTATCACCGCCGACATGGTCAAAGAGGGCGCCGCTGTCATCGATGTCGGGATCAACCGTGTCGAGGACGCCTCACGGGAACGCGGCTACCGCCTGACGGGCGACGTAGACTTCGACGCCGTGAAGGAAATAGCCGCCTGGATCACCCCCGTACCCGGCGGGGTGGGACTCATGACACGCGCCATGCTCCTGCACAACACCCTGAAAGCCGCCCGCCTCCGCGCCGCCTCCGCAACTGCCGGCCCCTGATCTTCACTTCCCCACCTGCATCGGCACACCCCCTTCCATTCTCTACGCTCGTAGACTCCTCGTCTCCTTCTCAGCGGCGGTCGGATCAGCCTTCAGCCTGCGTGTTCGACGAACTTGAGCCAGGCCGCGTCCTCCTGGTAGTCCACAATCGGCATGGGGTTCGTCGCGCTGCGATAGTGCGCCAGCAGGCCCTCTACGTCCTCCTTGAACACCTGGAGACAGTTGGAAACGAGGTCGCTGCGGAAGCCGCGCTCCCCGAGGCTGATCGCGAGATCCATC
Organism: Rhodothermales bacterium; assembly: GCA_035699265.1. Lineage (GTDB taxonomy): Bacteria > Bacteroidota > Rhodothermia > Rhodothermales > DASSAV01 > DASSAV01. The sequence goes on along the minus strand of DASSAV010000091.1, from coordinate 7,512 downwards.
GTAACGACGCGGCCGATCACCCGGCCCAACTCGATCAGCTTCCGCTGCGGCAAGCGGATGTCCACCTCGAAGTTCAGCGTCTCCTTGAAGTAGTCCGACGCCCGCGCCGTCAGGTGGTAGTCCTTCAGAAATTTGAACAGATTACCCTCGCTCACGCGGCGCATGGCCTTCAGCACCGACTCTGAGATCTGCTGATAAAGAATGTCGTTCGAGCCTTCAAAGATCTGGAACGGGCGGCTGTCCACCGTCGCCCGGCCCGCGATGTGGTCCAGCCGATAGCCCTTGGCGCCTACGAGTTGCAGCAGTGACTGCGATTGCTCCTGCATCAGGTCGGTCACGACCGACTTGATCGAGTTCGCGGCTACGTTGTCCCTCGACAGATCGTGCTCGATGCCAGCGTGGCTGCTGGAATACACGCACATGGCCGAGCATGCCGTGAAGGAAGCCTGCATCCGTGCGATGCGCTTCTTGACCTGATCGTAGTTGAACAGGCTCGCGCCACCGACGAAGCGCTTCTGGCAATGCTGGAGCGCCTCGTCCAGCATGCGCCGGAGGAAGCCCATGCCCATGCCGGGGAACTCGGTGCGGCTCCGGTGGAGCGTGTCCAACATCATCTTGATGCCCGTGCTGTGCGGCTCCAACCGGTACGTCTTCGGCACGTGCACGTCGATGCGATTCCGACCGTACGGGATGAGGTACAACCCCAGGTTGTTGAAGTATTCCTCGACGTGGATCGACTGGCCCGGACTGTTCACGTCGCAAATAAAAAAGTCTATGTCGCGCGTGAGCTGGTCGTCCCCCGCCCGGCGGCGAGCCGTCAGCAGCCAGAAGTCGGCCCAGCCCGTAAGCCCGCCCCAGTGCTTGACCCCCTGGATGTGATAGGCACCCTTCTCCTCGGAGTACGACGTCTGCATGCTGAGCGCGTCCGACCCGTACTCGGGCTCCGTAATCATGAGCCCGCCCATGTTCTTGTGTTTCAGAAACCGATCGAAGACGTACCCTTTGACCTCTTCCTGCCCGTATTTCGAGACCGGCTGCAAAAAGAGCGCACCGTTGATGCCGATGGTGAGACACAGCGCCAGCGACTCATACCCGGCCGTCTCCAGCACCGACATGCATTCGCTGACGTGCCCACCCCGCCCGCCGTACGTGCTGGGAATCCAGACGGCCAGCGGATTGGCGGACAGGATCTCGCGCATAATGTACGGCGGCAGCCCCCGCTGGAGGCTCAGCTTATCGATGTCGGCGCGAACGTGGAAAACGCGCTGGAGCGTCGCACGAAAGTTTTCCAGGTAGGAATCGAAATCGACCTGCTCGCTTTCGATATGGGGCGCAACTGCTTGCATGGATATGACCGGGGGCCGCTTAAGGATGACGTGGTGAAATCGGAGGCGGGACCCTGTTCGGATCCGCTCAACGGGGGAGGAAATGAAGGTTGCCCAGCAACTCTGCTTCCTGCGGAGCCCAGTCGCTCTGCACGGACGCGAGCCTGTGCGGAAGCCGCACCCGGCCGGTGGTCAGCCGGTTCAACTGTACGCAGCGTCGCCATGCATACAACCCGAAGGCCGCGCCGATGCCTACCGCAACAGACACCGAAACTAGAAGCTGCCTGTTATGCATACCTGCCCTCCCCGAATGGAATCGTCGCACGAGATTGACTACCGGTCAACGAGTGGGTCAAAAAGAACCGGCCGGGGCCGGGATTGATTGACTCCCAGTCAATGTTCAAGGGGAATATAATGTTTCACGTGGTAGAAAACACCTCGGCAGGCTTCAACGCATCGGTAACGAAATCGAAGGAGAAGCGAATGAGTGCGTCGAAGTCGAGTTGATAGCGCTCCTGGATCTTCTTGAGGACGGCTACCTGTATGATGCCATGCATCTGGCCCCACAGCATCACGGCGGCCTCCATCGGATCGAGGTCGTCGCGGATCGTATGATCTTCGACCCCGAGCCGTATGGCGTCTGCAACGACACTGAAGATCCGGTCGCGCTCCAACTCACAGGCCGCCGCGTACGAGTCCTCGTCGGCACTTACCTCCTGGGCGGCCTGGTAGACGATCGTGCCGAAGTAGTCCGGGTAGCGCTGGGCGAAGGTGACGTACGTGTAGCCGATGGCGCGGATGCGCTGCATGCCGGTTTCGTGCTGCGCCACGGCCCGGCGCATAGATTGCCGCAGCATGCGCAAGCCTCGGAAACAGACGGCATCGTACAGATCCTCCTTGCTCTTGAAGTAAACGTACAGGAGGCCCTTGCTGATATCCGCCAGTTCCGCAATCTCGTCCATCGTTGCAGGCTCGATCCCCTTGGAGAAGAATACGCGCTCGGCGGCGCCGATGATGCGGTTGCGGCGTTGCTCTTTCCCCCGCTGCCGCTTCGTAGAGGGGTTCATCATGGGGATCTCGGTCAGGAAGGCAGAACGTGGTGCAAACGTCCGCGAAACGCCAAAGTTCGTCACCCGGTCCTGGGAATGCAACCAGCAACTCCCAAACCTGAAGCCCATCAAACCGCAGCAGTCGAGGTCCTATACGGCACCGGGAAATCCTAGAACACGCTCTGATTCATGCGCTGCACCCGTGCACCGTAATCGTCCACCTCCACGACGCTGATACAGGCCGAATCCACCCCCAGCCGCAGAAAGAAGTCGAGCGGCATTGCCAGGAAGAAGGCGAGCGCCGCCCGAATGAGGTCGGCGTGGCTGATAAGGGCAATCAACTGGTCCGAGTGCTCTTGCTTCAGCGCCAGCAGCTTGCCTATGAACCGGGCCTGCACCTCTGATAACATCTCCCCGCCCGGCGCGCACGCGGCGATGTTCGTATCCTCTCATACCAGGCGTCTGAAAGCGGTACGGCGTATCGAAGATCATCGGAGCAGGAGCGGGCGAGACTTATAAGATTGGGGAATACGGCAGCATACCGCCCCACGTTCAGATATCCTGCGATAGCCTCGTGTGCGGCATCATTCTTGAACGCTGCACGTCTTCAGAGGGCAATGCATCAGACTTCGGTAAAATAACCAGATCGTACGGAACAAGCTTACCTTCATGCCGCTTAATGCTGCCTCTTGAACTGCTTTTGTCCTGACCGTTCTTATTTCCCGTAGCTATGGACGAGTACAGAGTACGCGTACGGATTTTTGCGAGCCTCGTGCTGGTGGTGCTCGGCATCCTGGGCCTCCGCCTGGCCAAGCTGCAAATCATGGATACCGACGAGTATACGGGCGAGTCCCGTAGCAACGCCGTGCGCGAGATCCGTGTGCTGCCCGCCCGCGGTGCCTTCGTCGATCGAAACGGCACCATCATGGTGGACAACGAGCAGATTTTCACCATTACGCTGACACCCCGCTACTTCGACGAATCCAAGATCGGGCTGTTGGCCCATCTCATGGAGGTGCCGGACTCCGTCGTGGTTGCCAAGCTGGAGGAGGCAAAGCAGTACAGCCCCTTCCAGGCGAGCAAGGTATTCCGGGAGGTGCCTTACGAGATCTTCAGCCGTGTGTTGGAGAATCACTACCTCCTTCCCGGCGTCAATTTTGAAGTAGAGCAGAAGCGCCGTTACGCCACCCGTGCGCGCGCCGCGCACGTACTGGGTTATATCCGCGAAATCTCCGAGCGAGCGCTGAAGCAGCGGGGAGCGGACGGCTACCGCCGCGGCGACTTCATCGGCACCACTGGCCTGGAAAAGAACTACGAGTATTACCTACGCGGCCGTATGGGCAGCGAGTTCCGCCTGGTGAACGTACACGGTCGCATGTTCGACTCCTACAAGGAGGGGACGGAGGACAAGCAGCCGCTCAGTGGGTACAATGCCAAGCTCACGCTGGACAGCCGCGTTCAGGCACTCGCGGAGTCCCTGTTTGTCGGCAAGCGCGGCGCAGCCGTTGCCATCGATCCGCAGAACGGCGGCGTGATCGCACTGATGAGCGCGCCTGCCTACGATCCGGACATCTTCACCAAGTCCATCGACCAGGATGTCTGGGATTATCTGAACAACAGCCCTGAAAAGCCGCTGCTGAACCGGGCCACAATGAACTACATGCCCCCGGGCTCTACGTGGAAGCCGCTTATGGCGCTGATGGCTCTCCAGGAGGGACTCGTCAAGCCGGGTGAGACGTACACCTGTCACGGCGGACACCCACTCGGGCACGGCGTCCGTTTCACCTGCATGGAGGTACACGGCGCACTGGACGTGGTTCACGCCATCCAGCACTCGTGCAATACCTTCTTCTTCGAGATGATGAACCGGGCGGGGCCGAACCGGGTCTACAAGTATGCCCACATGTTCGGCTTCGGCGAGAAGGCGCCGATGGAAATCGACGAGCAGACTGCCGGCCTCGTCGCGGATTCGGCCTATTTCGACCGCAAGGTGGGCGTCGGCCAGTGGGGCTACGGGTGGTACCTGAGCATGGGCATCGGCCAGGGCGATATGGCCGTTACCCCGCTCCAACTCGCTCGCTACGTGTCTGCTGTGGCGAACGGAGGGACGCTTTACGCCCCGCACATGGTGGACGAACTCTGGAACCCCGAAACAGGCGACCGCCTCCACCCCTCGCTGCCAGCTCCTCGCCGGATCCCGATCAAGAAGGAATACTTCGACATGGTGCGGCAGGGCATGCGCCTCGTGATGGAACAGGGTACGGGCCGCCTCGCGCAGATCCCCGGCATTCCCAGCGGCGGCAAGACGGGGACCGCCCAGGCCTCCGGCGGACGCATCGACAACTCCCTCTTCATCATGTTCGCCCCGTGGGACCACCCGCGCATCGCCATCGCAGTGGAGGTGGAAAACGCCGGCCAGGGTGCCTGGGCGGCGGCCCCCATCGCGAGCCTCATGGCCGAGCTTTACCTGACTGGAAAGCTGCCGCCCAAGAGCGACATCCGCTGGGCTCGGGCGCTGCGGGCCACGAGCCAGCCGCTTCCCGGTGCGGAGTCGTTTGAGAGGGCCAAGCGCAAGGCGAATGCAGCGCTTGAGTAGGGCTTTTGTTCGACGGCTGACCGCCGACCGCCGCAAAGAGATCCGGCGGCGGTCCGTGGTCAGCCGTCGTAAGGAACGCAGGGCGGAGCAAGGCGGGGGGTTTTACGTTAAAAGGATCGGGGCAAGCTGCCGAACATTGATAGATTGAGCAAGAAGTAAAGACATGCGAGCCTGGTATCGGAATCTGGACTATGTGACGATCCTGGCGTGGATCAGCCTCGTGTGCATCGGCCTCGTTGCGATCTACAGCACCACGCACGGGCCGGCTTCCGAATACCTGCTGAACAGCGTGCGGAGGAACTTCAGCCGTCAGTTGACCTGGGCGGTCATTTCAGCGGGCTTCATCCTGTTCGCCCTGCTGATGCCCGTCCGTTTCTGGCAACGCGTTGCTTACCCCTTCTACATTTTCACGCTTGGATTGCTCATTGCTGCCCTGCTGTTCGGGCGCGAGATCAACGGCGCGAAGGCATGGCTCTACGTCGGCGGATTCGGCGTGCAGGTCTCGGAATTCGCCAAGGTGGGTACGGTGCTGGCAGTCGCCCAACTCCTGTCCTCCCGCCGCCCGAGCGCCAACAACATCCGGTACGCGATTGCCTCGGTCGTCCTGATTCTGATCCCTGCCGTCATCATCCTGTTGCAGAACGACACCGGGACGGCACTGGTCTTTTTCGGGCTCGTCCCGATCATGCTCTTCTGGAGCGGCTTGCCTCTGAGCACGTGCCTGCTGATGATCGCCCCAGCCATCGCCGGTTATTTCGCCATCGTATACATGCCGGCCGCCATCATCTTTTCGATCCTGTTTACGATCGGCATAGCCGTCTATACGCGGGAGCGGTATCTCATCATTCTGGCCCTGCTTTTCACCGGCGGGACGGCCGCCGTCGCATCTATCGGTGTCAACAAGGTGTTGGAACCGCACCAGAAGGCACGCGTGATCTCCTTCACCCACCCGGAGGCGGAGGAGTTCAGGAAAGGCGTGGGCTTCCACCTCGTCCAGTCGAAGGCGGCCATCGGTTCGGGCGGGCTCATGGGGAAGGGGTTCATGCAGGGCACACAGACGCAAGGCGCCTACATTCCCGAACAGTCGACCGACTTCGCGTTCACAGTCATCGCGGAGGAATGGGGGTTCGTCGGCTCCATGGTGATCCTCGCGCTCTTTGCCGTGCTGCTGACCCGGGTGGTTACGCTCGGTGCACGGGTGAAGCACCCGTTCGGCAGTATGGTCGCTGCGGGAGCGGCGGGCGTCTTCCTCATCCACATTTTCATTAATATCGGCATGGTGACCGGCCTGCTGCCGGTCATCGGCATCCCGCTGCCGTTCATCTCGTATGGAGGCGCCTCGCTGCTGGCGAACACGTTCATGCTCGCGGTGGTGCTGACGCTTCACATGCACCGCGACGACTTCTCCATCTACGGCTATTGAGAATTAGCGAGTTGAGGGTTGAAGGGGGCAGGGGTGCAAGTAGCGTCGCACGGCCGTGGGACGCTACAAGGCTGTGCGGCTGCTTTGAAAATACGGGCGAGCAGGTCGGTGCCACGAGGAGAGCGCGGTATGCTGCGCCCCTACGAAAACCATGTTTTCATGCTCTGTGGTTCCGATGCTGCATCGACATGGACGATTGGTATTAGGTGGAACCGAATACTTCCGGGGCGAGGCAGACTGGCTGCGATCCCTGGCACTGGACGTGCTGCGGCGCGCGGTGCAGGGCGGCGGATGGGCGGATCTGTTCTTCGAGCATACGACGCAGCGCACGACCACCCTGCGCCAGCGCGCGGCGCGCGGGCAGATAAGCGCACCGCGCATTACCGCGCATGGACGGGTGCTTTCCGGCCTGGGGCTGCGGCGGGTGACGACATCCCAGGTGCTCTATGCGGCATCCGACCACGTCAGCCCGTCGGAACTCGAACGACTCCGCAGCGACCTCCGCCCGTGGGAGGGCAGGCCCTCAATAGCCGTTCGGCAAAGCCGCGGGACGGCTATCGCCGCTGACGACACGCTGATACGTCTCGCCGCCGATGCAGCGCTCAGTCTGAGCCGGTGCATACAGGAGGTCCGTGTCGAACTGCGGCATACGATCCGTCGCACGGTGGTATTCGTCTCGGACGGAGCGACGGCATCCGAGGTTCGGGCACGCCGGGATCTTCGGGTGGAAGTGGAGGCGAACATCGGCGGGGGCACATTGCGCGCGTACGCCCTCGGCGGCACTTCCGGGGACCCGGCGCATGCATTGTCGCTCGATCCCGAGCGCATCGCAGCAGAGGCGGTGAGGCGCGCACTCGTGCTCTCCGAAGCCCGGCCTATCCCATGTAGGCCGATGCCCGTCGTCATCGCAGCTGGGTGGGGTGGCGTATGGCTCCATGAAGCCGTGGGGCACCTGCTCGAAGCCGACCTTCCGGATTCCATTCGTCTCAATATTGGAACTGAGGCCGCATCGGGGGCGGTCACTATCGTGGACGATCCTACGCTGACTGATGCGCGCGGCTCGTACACGGATGACGACGAAGCCACGCCGGCATCACGAACCGTTCTCGTGGAAGACGG
>DASSAV010000090.1:0-4169 GCA_035699265.1 Rhodothermales bacterium | reverse complement strand
GAGACGCTCTCGAGCTGCGTGGTTGCCCGCGGCATCGTGCTCGTGCTATCCCGGATCGAGTCGTTGATCTGCTCCAGAAGCGGCGAGATCTCCTTGAGGAAGATCGCTACCTCCTCCAGGAACGGTAGGGAATGCGGTCCTACGTCGAAGACGGCCCGTACTGCGTCCAACCTCGCCAGCATGTTGTTAATCTGAGGGATGGTCATGGGGCGGTCATCCGGGATGTCTTCATTACGAGGGTGATCTTATTCCTCAGTACCTCCGGCGTGAAGGGTTTAATGATGTAGCTGTTTGCGCCGGCCTGCATGGCTGCGATGACGTCGTCCTTGACCCCGCGCGTGGTAACCATCAGGATCGGAAGTTCGCTCAGGGTTTCATGTTGGCGGATGGCGGTCGTCAACTCCAGACCGTTCATGTTCGGCATGTTCCAGTCCGTCAAGACGAGGTCGACGGGGAGCTGGCTCAGAATATCGAGGGCATGCTGGCCGTCATCGGCTTCGACGAAATCCGTGTAGCCCGCCTCTCGAAGCGCGTTGCTCACGATTCGGCGCATGGTCGGCGAGTCGTCGACGATCAGGATCTTCATGGCAGGTAACTACTGTTGATGAGGTGCTTGGTAGGGGCAATCACGTCCTGGCTGCCACTACTGGGCGTAAGGGTGCAGTGACAACGAGGGAGACGACAGTTTCTGGTAAACGATGGATTTTCCGTGGTGGGAAGCAGTAAAGGGGTGCCCCCCGTTCAGCGCTTCGGAGGCGCCTATTAGCAGGTAGCCATGATCGGCGAGTGCCTGATGGAGGGAGGCCAGGGCTAGCTGTTTCGACCCCTTGTTGAAGTAGATCAACACGTTGGCACAAACGATCACATCGACGTTTCGCATGCGGGCAACGGTTGCTCCATCGCAGAGATTCATCTGCTCAAAGCGCACCATGTCGCGAATCTCGTCGGAGATCACGAACTGGCCGCTCTCCTCGCGGAAGTACCGGGCGAGATAGGCCTCAGGCACACAGCGAACGGAGCGGCCGCCGTAAACCCCGCGCCTGGCACTGGAAAGTACGTCGGTGTTGATGTCCGTACCCACGACCTCAAATCGGACGTGTGGATAGCGGGGCGCGAGCAGATGGTGAACGACCATGGCGATCGTGTAGGTCTCGTCCCCGGTGGAACAAGCCGCGCTCCAGAACCTGACGCAGAAGGTTCCATCAGACTCTCGGCGAGCGACCAGGTCGGGGAGGATGCTGCTCTCCAGGCAGCTTAGATGAGCTTCGTTGCGAAAGAAGTACGTTTCATTGATGGTGATGCTGTTGATGAGGTGGGGCAGTTCACGAAGTGCCGCAGCACTTCGGAGCAGTTCGACATATGCATCGAAGTCGGGCAGGTGCAGCATCGCCAGCCGATGTCCGAGGCGGCTCTCCAGAAGGTACTTCTTGCTCTCCTGAAAGTGGATGCCGGTCTTCTCGTAGATGAACGACCGGAGCCACTGGAACGTGTGCTCTTCGAGGTGTACGTTAGATCGTGTAACCTGACGCTGGTCTCTCAGCGAGTTCATTCGTATCTCCCCACGGGCAAATCTGCCCGATAAGTACCTGGTTAACCGGCCAGATCTGTGGCCTCAAGGGCGCGAACCTCTTCAAGTGAGAGAACCCGCTCAGGATCAAGCAAAATGACGAGCCGGTCCTCTAGCCTGGCGATGCCCGCGATGAAGTGCTCGTCGGCACCAACAGTGAGCTCAGGAGGAGGCTCAACCAACACTGAATCGACGTGGATGACTTCCCGTACCGCATCCACGATGAACCCGACGATTTGCCCGGCCAGCTCGATGACCACGACCCGGTTCGCTCTGTTCTGGTCTTGCCGCGGCAGTCCGAACCGACTCCGCAAATCGACCACGGGTACGACCTTTCCGCGCAGGTTGATGACGCCACGTATGACGTCCGGCGCATTGGGGACGCGGGTGATGGCGGCGGACCGGATGATCTCCCGCACGCTCAGAATTTCCACTCCGTATTCCTCTTGCCCGACGACAAAGGTGACGAGCTGAAGGGTCTTGTCACCTGCTGATTCGGAAATGTTCATTACCGAGCTGGAGCGTGGTACAAATCAGATGAAAACCTGCACGCGGGACGCACACGTACCAGAGGTATCGGACGATGCTATCGAGAATAAAGGGGAAGCGACGGTCGAAATGGGCCGGAACGTTTTTGTGGTCACCAGCGGGGAGGCGCTTGCGGGAAAAGACAGAAGGGCCCCGCACAACTACATTAGTGCGGGACCCTTCTGCCAACCCATCAGTCATCTCCTTGTCGGGAGGCTACGGGAGATTACCGCTTGAGTTGCACTGTCTCCTGTAGCATTTCGTCTGAAGTCGTAATGATTCGTGCGGAGGCCTGGTAGCCCCGCTGCGCGATGATCATATCCGTGAATTCGGTAGCCAGGTCGACGTTGCTCATCTCCAGTGCGCCTTCCACCACGGACGTGCTAAGGTCGCCGCCAGCCCTGCCTAGTTGTAGATCGCCCGAAGTGGCGCCGGTCGCATAGAAGTTCTCCCCCTGCTGCTCGAGGCCCTGGGGGTTGTTGACGTGGCCGATGGCGAGTTGGGAGACTGCCAGTTCCTGGCCGTTCGAGTAGCTTACCTGAAGGATGCCCTTGCTATCGATTTGGTATCCCACCAGCGAACCGACGGCGTACCCGTCCTGTGAGCGGAACGTGCCCGTGGTAGAGCCGCTGTACTGCGTCAGTCCACTAAAATCCAGATTGATATCTGCGCCGGAATCAACATAGCCGGTATCCCAGGTCAGGGTCGTGTCCGAGGCTGTATCAAATGAGCCATCGACGTTGAAGGTGAGTGACCCGCCCGTGATGTTGCCGGTGAAAGGGGATGGCGTCTCTGAACTGGCTACGTCGTACTGCCACGTGTTGGCGGCCGTTTTTTCGAGATTGATGACGACGTCGTGCGGTGCTCCCTGTTCATCATAGAGCTGCATGGACATGGACGTTTTGTCCCCGACAGCCATGTCGGCCGACACGTTGCCCGCAAACGATGCTTCGGTGCTGTACTTGGCGGGAGATTGCGTGTCGAAGTTGAGTGTGATGTTACCCGGCGCGCCGGCGGCTGAGGTGCCGTCCGGATTGAGCGCCCAGCCCTGGACGTTGAAGCCGTTCGTCGTCACCAGCTCGCCCTCACGGTTGAATGTGAAGTTTCCGGCGCGTGTCAGCAGGGGGCGGTCGCCCGCCTTGACCACGAAGAAGCCATCTCCTTTGAGCGCCAGATCTGTCGCTACGCCGGTCGTTTCCAGGGAGCCTTGCCCCCAGTTCTGGTCGATGGATCCGACCAAAACACCAAGGCCGACCACTGACGGGTTTTCGGAGCGGCCGAGCATCTGCTGGCCCAGCACTTCGCCGAAGGCTACCCGGCTGCGTTTGAAGGCGACCGTGTTGACGTTGGCGATGTTGTTGCCGACCACGTCCATGCGTACCTGGTTGCTTTTCAGGCCGGCTACGCCCGTGCGGAGTGAACGGATCATGGGATTTCCTCTTTGTTCGGGTTATGTATTCTGACAGATGTATCCAGATAGAACGGACTCAGGGCTGTTGGACGCTCTTCACGCTGCCCAGCGAAACGGAATTGGTCCCCATCCAGAGCAGGACGCCGTCCTGTCCGAACGTGACGCGATCGACGGTGCCTTTCAGATTCGGGGTCGCTGCGATCTCGTCGCCATTGGCGTCCGTCGCCTTGACCTCGAAGGTGTAGGTGCCCTCCGGCAGGGCGTTGCCATTGGTATCCCTGCCGTCCCAGGTCATGCTGTTCGCCCCTGAATCTGCGCCTTTGGCCGTGAGAGTCCTCACGAGGCGCCCGTTCGCGTCCTTGATCGACACCGTGGCTTCGCTCGCTGCACTCGTCAGGTCGAATCCGATGGTTGCCTTTTCCGAACCCGTCAGCGTGACGTGGTTGTCTTCGGCGACGATCTCTTTGCCGATCAGGCCCGTCGCGATGCTATTGTTGAGGCTCTGCGACAGGAAGCCGGTCATGTCCGATTGGGACGTGAGCGCGTCACTGATATTGATGAGCTGCTCGACAGAGGAGAACTGGGCAAGCTGTGCGGCAAATTGCTGTCCGTCCATGGGGTTGAGCGGATCCTGATTGCTCATCTGGGTGACGAGCAGTTTCA
>DASSAV010000089.1:0-3106 GCA_035699265.1 Rhodothermales bacterium | reverse complement strand
AGCCTGCTCGGGATGCCTGCCGGCGCCGTGCTCATCATGCCGACGCTGGGGTGGATCATCGCCCGGTGGGGGGCGGGGCGTGTCACCTTCGTTTCTGCCCTGGTCTTCTGCCTCACGACCGTCCTCCCGTCGCTATCCTGGAACATGCCGACTTTGATTACAGCGCTGTTCTGCATCGGCCTTACGAGCGGGGCGATGGACATTGCTATGAATGCGGAAGCCTCTGCTGTGGAGCTGGCATCCGGAGAGCCTATCATGTCGACGTGTCATGGGTTCTGGAGCATTGGCGGCATGGTCGGCGCGGCCCTGGGCGGCATCATCGCCTCGTGGCACGTCCCGTTCACCTTGCACATGGCCGTCCTGATCGCCCTGATGCTGGTGCTGGTCGTGCTGCGGCGCGGGACACTCCTCGCTGCACTTCCGGTCCTCTCACCCCCACAACGCCTGTTCGCCCTGCCCACGGGCCCGCTGATCGGGCTGGCCGTGATGGCCTTCTGTGTGATGATCGGAGAAGGCGCCATGATCGACTGGAGCGCCGTCTACCTCAAAAACACGCTGGGGACGGGCGCGGCCGTCGCGGGCTTCGGGTATGCGCTATTCTCCATGTCGATGGCCGTCGGGCGCCTCCACGGCGACCAGTTGTACACCCGGTTCACAACGGCGGTGCTCGTCCAGCGGAGCGGACTCATCGCGGCGATCGGGCTCGGGGGCGCTCTCTTATTAGCGAACCCTACAGCGGCACTCGTGGGGTTCGCCTGTGCCGGACTGGGTTTCGCGAGCATGGTGCCCATCGTCTATCGCTCCGCAACGAAAGCGCCCGGCATGTTGCCAGGCACTGGCCTGGCCGCCGTCGCCACGGCGGGGTATGCGGGTATGTTCGCAGGGCCGCCCCTGATCGGATTCACCGCCGAAGCTGTCGGACTGGGCAGCGCACTGGGGATCGTCGTCGCCCTGCTGCTGCTCGTCGCCCTCATGGCACCGCGCGCGCTGAAGGCAATTCCCCAGCACACCTGAGCGGGCGGGCGGTCGAAATACCAGGCGAACGTACCCACAGCCGTGCACGGCTCGAAGACAGGAGCCCACACTTGTTGCCTTCCTGAAACATGTGGCTGTTCCCTGAACACCTTTCTGCTCTGTACAGTTGTAAGCGAAACGGACGATACAGATCGTTCGTAGCACGCTATTCTCACAGCCATGTACGTATATGGCAGCGTGCACTACACCGTAGTATCATCTTGCAGTACCAACCATGTCCGTAGTCGAACAAGCGGTCTATCCCACGCAGCGCACCCCTCTCCGCGCCGAACTCACAAACCTGTTAAAGAATGCCCCCACCCGTACCATCAACGGCGAGATACAAGCGATCATCGTCCCCGATACGAACAAGATCGAAGGGGGGTATGTCGCCGCCGACGTATACAAGTGCCTGGAGGGCCGGCGCTACGATTCGGTCGTCCTGATCTCGCCGAGCCACTCCGGGCCGTTCCGGCGGATCACGATCTGCAAGCTGGACAATTACCAGACGCCGCTTGGAGAGCTCACAATAGACGATCGGCTGCGCAACGAGCTCTGCGACGAGGACGACGATATTTACCTGGACGACCGGGGCCATTTCCATACCGACGGCATCGACGTTCAGCTACCGTTCCTCCAGACCGTTCTGGAGCCGGGATTCGGCATTGTCCCGGTCGTAATGGGCGATGAGACGCCGGAGTTCTGCCGCGAACTGGGCCACGCCGTCGGCGAGGTCATGTACAACCGCCGCACACTGGTCGTCGCCTCGGCGGACATCGTCGGCGGCACGGATGAGGCATTGAGCCAGTTCAAGCAGCACTTCGAGAACCGGGACATCCCCCGCCTGATGTCGCTGCTCAACAGCAATGCGGTAAACGTCGAGGGCAAGGGGCCACTGCTGGTGGCGCTGATCGCTGCGCTCGAACGGCGTGCCGCGCACGCAGATATTCTTCGCCTGCAACCGCCCAGGGAGACCGGCACGGGGTCTCTGGGCGCCGTCATCTGGCGGTGATCGATGAAGTTGCAGCGGGGCGATTTTTTTGCCGGTGCACACGTCGCGTCGAAAGCCTATCTTTGTGGCGTGAGATACATCAAACGGCTTTTACGATTTCACCCGCTATGACCCCGACGCTCAGACTTACTACCGGCCAGACCACCACGGTCGATGCGTTGCGCCAGGAGCGCGCATCCGTGTCCGTTCAGGTGCTCGGCATCGTCCTCTTCGCGTTGTTGACCGCCCTCGGCGCGCAGGTGCGCATCTACCTGTGGGAGGTTCCTTTTTCGCTTCAGACCCTGTTCGTATATGGCAGCGGCTTGTACCTCGGTTGGCGGAACGGTCTGCTCTCGCAGGTACTCTACCTGGCGCTCGGCATGTTCATCCCGGTATATGCGGGCGACGGACACGGTGCAGCCTACCTGCTGAGCGCCGTCAGCGCCGGATACCTGTTCTCCTATCCGGTCACCGCCGCAATAATCGGCGCGCTTTCCAGGCGTTGGAATTCGCTGGCCGGCAGCACGCTCACCCTGGTGCTCGGCTCGATCATCCTCTTCACGTTCGGCGTCGTCTGGCTGCACTTTTCCGCCGGCCACGCAACCTGGTTCGAATCCATCGACAAAGGATGGCTGCGTTTCATCCCGGTGGATGCCGCGAAGATCATGCTGGTAAGCCTGTTCTACACGAGCACGCGGCGGCTCTTTTAGGAAGACACCGACAGCCGGGATCCGACGCCGCCAGCCCTTCCGGCACCGGGCACCGTCTCCATCATGGGGGCGGTGCCTTTTTGATGAGCGGGATCACACACGTAGTTTCTGTGTTCAGGCAATTGTGTTTGCTACACATCCGCGACCAGACCCCTCTGTGAAGCACCTCCGTTACGTCCGTTTCTGTTTTGCCCTGATCCTGCCGTTCGTGGCCCTGGCATGGACGGCCCCATCTGCCGCAGCACAGGCGGCAAACCCTGCTGTAGTCGATGCAGGCAGCGGTTCCCTGCTGGAGGATCCCTTCGTGAAGAGCGAGGTGCGGGAGGGACTGGATCTGCTATACAACCTCAAGTTTGAACAGGCCGACCGGCACTTCGAGCGGATTGCGCAA
>DASSAV010000088.1:0-3259 GCA_035699265.1 Rhodothermales bacterium | reverse complement strand
TGAACAGTGCTGGTTGCGGGTTCGAGTGTTCAGGTGTTATCGTGTTGCGGGTTGAGGGTTTGCGGGTTAGTGGACTTATGGTAGATCCGGACGGGATGATACCAAATCCGGTTGAACAGTGCTGTTTTCTGAGCAGATGCGAACCACCCCGGCCTCTGCTGTCCAGGAGGGGATCTGGTTTTGCCGAAATGGTAAATCAATGACGATCAGGAGGGCCTTTCGGGGCAGGTGGTGATTTGGGGGGTGTGCTTTCCCGGGGCATGTCCTTTCTTGCGCGCCCAAGAAAGGACCAAAGAAGGGCGGTCGAATCAAAACGCTCGAATCCCCTTCCCACCGCGCACATCGACCGAGCGGCGCATGAGCGTTGGCGATCATTCGGAGGGTGTCTCGGGCGCCACTCGCTCAACCGCGCGGGGATTCCACCCGGCGCACGGGCCGTGATTCGACGGATTCAAGAGAGAGGCGGATGGGGAGGGGAGTTTGATTCGCTTCCGCCATTGTTCAAGTGAATAACCGGATTTGGTATGAGAGGAAGAAAGGAGGAATGAGGAAGTGATGAATGGGGAGCGGAGTGAGGTGGGAGAGGCTGGGAGATGACACGGGGAAGGCGAGATGGCGGCTTGGAACAGTAGGAGCAGAAGGGAACACGGCAGGTCCCTATGTTCCTGCTACGACTGACCAATGGGTCAGGCGACGTGGTTTTTGAGGGTGCCTATGGGGTCGATCTTGATGTGCACCACGTCGCCTGACTGGAGGCTGAAGGAGTCTTCGGGGACGATACCCGTTCCGGTCAGGAGGAAGCAGCCGTTCGGGAACGTGTTTTCCCGGAAGAGGAAAGACACCAGCTCAGAGGGGGAGCGCTTCATGCTCGCCAGGGTCGTAGCACCCTCGAAAACGGTCCGACCGTCACGCTCGATCTTGAGCCGGATGCAAGTTGCGGCGCCGGGCGGTTGTTCCGGGATGAGGAGGGCCGGGCCGAGGGCGCAGGAGCGGTCGTACACCTTCGCCTGGGGCAGGTAGAGCGGGTTTTCTCCCTCGATGTCGCGCGCGCTCACGTCGTTTCCGACCGTGTAGCCGAAGATGCGGCCCGACGCACTGACGGCCAGCGCCAGTTCCGGCTCCGGGACGCTCCATTGCGCGTCTTTGCGAATCCGGATGCAGCCGCCGGGACCGGCCACGCGGTGCCCTGTAGCCTTGAAGAACAGTTCCGGCCGTTCGGCCTCGTACACCCGGTCGTAGAAATCGCCCCCGCCCGCCTTGTCGGACTCGTCCATGCGGGCATGCTTGCTGCGGAGGTAGGTCACGCCCGCCGCCCATACTTCCTGGTTCTGGATGGGCGGGAGCAGGTCTGCGGTTGCGGCTTCCGACGTCACGCGGGCGGTCGGCACGACCCGTTCGAGGAAGTGCCGGGGATCCTGCTGGCGGAAGATCACGTCGAGGTCGAGGTCGGTCAGCGCGTGAAAAACGCCGTCCGTTTCAGCGATGAGGCCGATCTGCGTGCGGTACAGCTTCATGGGAGGCAGGCCCGACAGGCGGGCGGTTGATCGTCCATCCCCGCGGACGTCCCCTCCGTTTCCCCGTCTCTTCCCGGCGAGGCCGTGTGTTGAACCGTGTCTGTACGATAAGGCGTAACTCGTTAAAGTTGAAGCGGTGCGCCGGAAAAGTTCAGGCCGTACATTGGGTAGCGGGGCTGATGCCAGGTCAGCGCTCGCTGATCCCGGCCCTAGCCGTGTGTTTCGATCCGCTCCAGCACACATAAACCCGACGCGCGCGCATGAAAGCATCCGGCATTCTACTTCTCACCGTCCTCGCCCTCGCTGGGTGCAGGCACCTTCGTTCTGATACCAGCACCATGCCTGCGGGATGGCTGCCGACGGGAGTTGCGCTCGACCCTGCAGCACCCATGTTCGACGTCGGGCCGCTGCCATTGGAGATGGTGCGGGCGCCGGAGGGGGACCGGTACGTGCTGCTCCTGAGCGGGTGGAGCGAGCAGGGGGTTCAGGTCGTCGATCCGTCGGCGAGAGAGGTTACCCAGAACCTGGTCCAGCCGGCAGCATTCGTCGGGGTCTGTTTCTCCAGGGACGGCCGCACGCTCTTTGCGTCGGGCGGGGACCACGACGTGGTGTACCGATACACGTGGGCGAACGGCCGGGCGACGCTGGCGGACAGCCTGGTTCTGGCACCCCGCAAGCCCCGCGCGCACGGCACGCGCTATCCGGCCGGCCTGGCCGTCTCGCCGGACGGCCGTTCTTTGTACGTGGCCGAAAATCTAGCGGACTCCCTGGCCGTGGTGGATCTCGCGAGCGGGAGGGTCACGCAGCACCTGGCGACGGGGCGTTATCCCTACGAGGTGGCGGTAGCACCGGACGGCACCGTGTACGTGTCCGCATGGGGGGCCTCGCACGTGGCGGTCTTCTCTCCGGGAAATAATGGCAGCCTCGTGCCCGGCGACGTCATCCCGGTCGGGTATCATCCCTCGGCGCTGCTTTTGAGCCGGGACGGCGGCAGGCTGTTCGTCACCTCATCCAGCACCGACGAGATCCGGGTCATCGACACGGCGACCCGTGAGACCGTTGCGACGCTCCACGATCCTGCTCCCGCCGGACCTCACGAGGGCAGCACACCGAATGCGCTCGCCCTCTCGCCGGAAGGAACACGCCTTTTCGTCGCCGAGGCGGACAACAACGCCGTGGCCGTGTTCGACCTCTCGCCTTCCAGTTCGGGTATAAGCGCTACGGCAGGCAAAGACCGGCTCGCCGGGCGCATCCCGGTGGGGTGGTATCCGACGGCGCTGGCGGTCTCGGGAGACACCCTGCTCGTCGCCAACGGGAAGGGCCTGGGGACGGGCCCGAATGTAGACGGGCCCCATCCGGACGGGCGGCCCCATTCGGACAAGGACTACACCCTCGGACAGCTTTCCGGCACCGTGTCGGTGTTTGCAGGCGTCCACGCATCCGACGGCACCCTGGCGAGCCTGGGGCAGCGCGTCCAGCGAGCGAACAATTGGACACGGGCAGCACAGAAGAGCAGCCTGCCGCCGTTCAAGCACGTGATCTACATCATCAAAGAGAACCGGACCTACGACCAGGTTCTCGGAGATATGCCGGGGGGTGACGGTGACACGTCCCTCCTCTATTTCCCACGCGCCGTGACCCCGAACCACCACGCGCTGGCAGATAAATTCGGGTTGTTCGACCGGTTTTTCGTCAACGCCGAGGTGAGTGCGCAGGGCCACAACTGGTCCATGGCCGCGTACTCG
>DASSAV010000087.1:0-7765 GCA_035699265.1 Rhodothermales bacterium | reverse complement strand
GCCGGCCAGGAGAAAGACGCCCGGCCCCATGAGGATGTGGTATGCAAACCCATTGAGCCACTGGCCCATGAAGAAGTAGGTCACCGGCACCGCCACGACGAACGCGACGACGATCAGCCTGATGAAGTCTTTGGAGAGCAGGCCGACGATGGAAGGCACCGTCGCCCCGAGCACCTTGCGCACACCGATTTCCTTGGTGCGGCTTTCGGCCGTGAAGGCCGCCAACCCGAACAAACCCAGGCAGGCGATCAGAATGGCGATTCCGGCAAACACCCCGAACAGGGCGGCGAAACGCTGGTCATCCCGGTACTGAGCGTCGAAGCCCTGGTCCGCGAAGAAGTAGTCGAAGGGGTTGCCTGGGAAGAGCGTCTCGTACAGCTTCTGCACGGAGGCGATGGTGCGATGGAGGTCCGCCGTCCCGACTTTTAGCGAGATCTCATCTCCCGTCAACACGGGGTATAGCAGGATGGGCACCTGCGGCTCGCGTGCCGACGTCCAGCTAAAATCCTTCATCACGCCCCGCACCGTGAATGACTCACCTCCCACGTCGAGTTCTTCGTCGATGGCCTCTTCCGGATTCGCATAGCCCAGCACCTCGACAGCCGTCTCATTTATGAGCACCGGTGATGATGTGCTGTCGCGGCGCTGCATTCCTTCCTTGAGAGGCTGGCCAGCGATGAGCGGAATTCCGAAGAGATCATTGAAATGGGAGTCGATCCCGGCAGCACGGGCGTCTTTTGATGCGGTGGGGTCATCGGTGGTGCGGCGCGCCATCGTGTACCAGTTGAAGCCCCTCCCCGGAACGGCATCGGACGTTGCTACCTTGAGCACACCCGGAAGCTGAAGCGCCTCTTGCCTGAACGTGTTCACGGCCGCGTTCCCATCGGCGCCCTCAGCAAGAACACGGGGAGCATCTACGACCACAACCTGATCCAGGCTCATACCCAGATCCATGTGACGCACCATATCTAGCTGCGCATACACGATGATCGTCCCGGCCAGCAGTGCGATGGACGCCGCAAACTGGACGACGACCAACACTCTCCGAAGGGCAAAGCGGGAGGAAATGGCACCGACCCGGCCCTTGAGAACACGCACGGGCTGAAATGCCGATAGCACGAAAGCCGGGTAAACACCCGAGAGGATCGCTCCCGCCCCGAATACGAACGCAAAAGCACCCCAGAAAAGAGGCTCCTTCCACAGCGCGTTCATCAGGTGTACGTCGGCCACTCGGTTGACCAGCGGGACGAGGGCAAACGACAGTCCGATGGCAAAGGCGAGCGCCGCGATGTTGATCAGAGCCGACTCGAAAAGGAATTGTGTGATCAGTTGCTTCCGGTTTGCCCCCACCACTTTCCTTACCCCGACTTCCTTCGCCCGGTCCAGGGCACGGGCCGTGGACAGGTTGACGTAGTTGACCAGCGCGATGACGAGGGTAATCAGTGCGATCACCGTGAAGAAGTACACGGTTTTGTAATTGCCCCCTGCCGTCGCGGGCGCGATGAGGTCGCCATTCAAATGGATATGCTCCAGGGGCTCCAGGACGATCTGCGTCGTAATGCCCGTCTCGCGCGCCTCCTGCGTGTGTTCGGCATAGATCGCCGTCAGCTTTCGATTGAGGTCGGCTATGTCCGCCCCCTTCCGTATCTCGAAATAGGTGTAGAAATTATTCCAGTTCCACCCGCTCGCTACGTCCTTGTAATCGCTTTCAGTCAGCAAGTCCTGCATGGGCAGGAGAAAGTCGAACTGCAAGTGAGACGTGACGGGCACGTCTTTGAAAACACCCGTGACGGTATAGTCACCGCTAATCCAGCCTCTGAAGTTGAGCACCTTACCGATGGGGTCGGCCTGACCGAAATACTTGCGGGCCATCGAAGCGGAGATCACCATCGTATGCGGCTGCGTCAGGGCCGTGGAGCGATTTCCCTGCACGATTGGGAAGGAGAAGATGCTCAGTAACGACGGGTCTGCGAAGTACACGCGATTCTCTTCGAACACTTTGTCCTTTTCAGCCGCATTCGTGATGATGGCTTCTGAAAAGTTGGGGTGTATCCGTGCGAACTGCTCGATGCCCGGCACCTGCTCCGTGAGCGTCGGCCCTACTTTCCAGGCGAAAAAGGCATTCGTGTTCAGGTATGATCCATTCTGCGAAACGGCACGGTCGAGGCGGTAAATCTGATCTGCCCTGGTGTTGAACCGGTCGAAGCTGTACTCATAGGCGACGTACTGGAAGATTACCAGGCAGCACGCCATACCGAGCGTGAGCCCGGCGACGTTCAGGAAGGAATAGCCCTTCTTACGGAGCAGATTGCGGAGAGCGATCTTCAGATAGTTCTTGAACATGGCTGATCTCCAGATTAGGTCAGATCCGATCCGATGCTGTCGTTTGAGTTTTCTCCAGTACACCTTGTGGTATTCGGCTTCCGTACTGCCGTAGTCGCCCATCTCCTCCATAGTACGCCGGAACGCTTCTTCCTCCGCCATGCCCGACCGGACGAGGCCGACCACCTGGTCGCGTACGTGTTGTTCAAGCTCGTCGAGGTCGTCCCGGATGAAGGCATGGTTCATCTCCATCGTCCGGCGCCACGCGGCTATGGCTTTTTCTAGGTCGAAGCGAGTCGTCATACCTTTCGGAACCGGCAGATAGGGCCGAGGTAGAATTTTCTTGATTTTCTATAACTGAAACGATCTCTCCTCTCCCAGTGGCTCTGAGCATCAAAAACCCGGAAGCCGAGCGGCTGGCGCGCGAGTTGGCACGCCTCACCAACGAGAGCCTCACCGAAACGGTGCTTCGGGCTCTGCGCCAGCGGCTCCAGCGAGAGCAGGGGCGCAAGCATGGGCAGGACTTCTTCGCAGAGGTCCGGCGCATCCAGGATCGCATCGCCCGCCTGCCGGTCCGGGATGACCGGCCCGCGGATGAGATCATCGGCTATGACGAACGGGGGCTTCCGAGCTGACGCATGGTCCTGGATACGTCTGCCCTCATCGCGATACTCCTGGGCGAGCCGGACGCCGACCGGCTGCTCGAGGCGGTCGACGCAGGGCTGTTCCGCCGCCTCTCGGCCGCCTCGCTCGTGGAGACGGCAATAGTGATTCAGGCGCGTTACGGCGATCCGGGAGAACGTGAACTGGACCTCCTTATGGACCGGATGGGGGTTGAGACCATCCCGGTGGGGGCCGAGCACGCCGTGCTGGCCCGCTCCGCCTTCCGGCGCTTCGGCAAAGGGCGGCATCCGGCGGGTCTCAACTACGGCGACTGCTTCGCCTATGCCCTTTCGATGGCTTTGCAGGAGCCGCTGCTGTTCAAGGGAGACGACTTCTCGCAGACCGACGTCTCGGTTGCTCCTTACTGAGCGATTTCGTGTGGACTCCCACATGGCGCTATTCCGGATATTCAGCGAGTGTGGATGATCGTTCTCCTTGACGTCACGCCGGTAAGAGTTGTGGCATTGGACCCCAGAGCCCGGCCAGCGCCTCGTGCACCTTAAGCCACTGCCGCTTCTCCGCCTCCAGCGCCCGGTAGCCACGCTTGGTCAGCCGGTAGTATTTCCGCCGGGGGGCATTGTCGGCTTCCTGCCAGAAGCTTTCGAGCAGGCCGTCGTTTTCCAGGCTGTGCAACACCGGATAGAGCGTCCCCGTCGTCCACTGCACCTCCCCGCCGGTGATGCCGTGGACCCGTTGGATGATCTCATACCCGTAGCTCTCCCCATCCGCGAGAATCGAAAGGATGAACGGCTTGATGGAGGCGGCGACGAGGGCTTTCGAGATCATGAGGGCCAGGCATTCCGGTTAACAGTACACCTACGTAGAGTCACAACGTAGCATGCGTAGACCTACGACATAGCCGGGCCAGAGTTACGGCCGGCCCGACATTTTTTTCGCAGCAAGGCGACCGGAACCGCCCCTGCCCTGCCCGATACAAACGCGAGCGCCAGGAAAGACCGAAACCCGCTATGCTCCAGATCCTCGTCAGGCTACCGCAATATTTGTTGACCGGGCTCGTACGAGGGTATCAACTGATCATCGGCCCGCACCTCCCCAAGACGTGCCGGTACACGCCGAGCTGCTCGGAGTACGCGCTGGAAGCCCTCCGCAAGTACGGCGCAGTGAAGGGTTTCATCCTTACCGTATATCGCCTGGGGCGCTGCCACCCGTTCGGCGGGCACGGCTACGACCCGCCCCGCTGGTTCGGTGAGCCGGTGCCGGCGGCCGACATCCAACCACTCGCCTCGGACCGATGAGCTACGACGAGCACCGGCAGCTTTCGCGGGACACCCCGGTCCGCTGCGCCGTACTGACCGTCAGCGACACCCGCACGGCAGATAGCGACACGAGCGGCGCCCTGATGAAGGCGCGCCTCGCGGAAGCCGGGCACGAAGTAGCCGCCTACCGCATCGTGCCCGACGAGCCCGCTCAGGTATCCGCGCTGCTGGACGAACTGGCCGGAACGGTAGAAGCCATCCTCCTCAACGGCGGCACGGGCGTCAGCAGGCGCGACAACACGTATGAGGCCATCGCCGCGAAGCTCGAAAAGACACTGCCCGGCTTCGGGGAGATCTTTCGGATGCTGTCGTACCACGAGATCGGCTCCGGCGCCATGCTCTCCCGCGCCATTGCCGGCGTCTACCGAGACACCGTCGTCTTCTCCACACCCGGCTCCGCCAACGCCGTCCGCCTCGCAATGGATAAGCTGATCATTCCCGAGTTGCCTCACCTCGTCTGGGAGCTCGCCCGGCAGGGCGCGTGAAAGGTCTGGAACCGAGGCTGAGCCGGAGTCGTAGGTTGGTTCCAAAATGGAACCACGTACCATGACTACCTTTACGCTCAAGAAAATCCCCGACGAGCTTTACGCCCGGATCAAGGAACGAGCCGCTCGCCGCCGCCGAAGCATCAACAGCGAGATCCTCGCAAGTCTTGAGGAGGCGCTTCACCTGCCACCCCCACCCCTCGATCCTGAGGAGGCGATCAGAGAGGCGGAGGAATTGAACTGCGAACTTGGCATCACTTTCTCCGCCGAGGTCATCCAGAATGCCAAGAGGGAAGGACGAGCATAATCCTCACGCGCATGATTGTGGTCGACAATGATGTAATCAGCTACTTCTGGCTGGAAAACGAACGCGCGGCCAAAGCGCGGCGAGCCAGGCGGCGAGATGCATCGTGGGTCGCTCCGTACCTCTGGCGAAACGAGTTCCGTAACGTGCTGGCGACCTATATCAAGGCTGGAATCCTCCGCTATGGCGATGCCGTCCGGATATGCGGCCGAGCAGAAAGACAAATGCGGAATCGGGAGTACAGCGTACCCGCGGCCGAGGTACTCAAGCTAGTCGAGAAGACCGGGCACTCGGCATACGACTGTGAATACGTCGCGCTGGCTCAGGCCCTGGGTGTTCCGCTGGTGACAGGCGACAAGAAGCTTCCGGTACTCTTTCCCGAGACGGCGGTTCTGCTGGAAGATTTCGCATCGTAGGCCGATCCATGTATCTGCCTTTCGACGAGCAGACTCACCCTTCCCGAGCTTCCGCACCTCGCCCGGTAGCGGATTCCTCCTGATCATCCTCTTCCCTATCCAGCTTATCGAGGACGTCCCGCCAGTTGAAGCCCTGGCCGGACGAGCGCTTTATGTGGCGTTCCTCCACTTCTTTCGCCGACTTGCCCTCGATGAGCATGCCCTGGATGTGCGAGACGAGTTCGCCGCACCAGAGCAGCAGCACCGTCGCCATCCACACCCACACGAGCGAGATCACAAGGGCTGCGATGGAGCCGTAGACCTGACTGTACTGCCCGAACTGCGTGGCGTAGTACCGGAAGGCGAGGCGCGCGCCGATGAAGAGCGCGGTCGCCAACAGGGCGCCGGGGAGTGCCGCCAGGGTGGAGGGCCTGTAGCGGGCCGCGAACCGAAACAGCCCGAAGAACGCCGCCGCGAGCAGGACGACCGGCGCCGCCTGCGTCAGCAGCCAGTGAAAAGGCCCCTGCGCTCGCGGGTCGCCGTTGGTCAGGTTCCAGAACAGCTTCAGGAGGGCGGGCAGGGACAGAGCCAGCACGAACACGACGCCTACCGACAGCATCATGGTCAACTCAGCCAGGCGGCGTTTGAGGAAGCCGTACGTCTCGTCCACGTCGTATGCAATGTTAAGCGACTTCGTCAGTGTGCCGAACACGCGGGAACCCGACCACAGCAATACCAGGACTGAGCCGAGGCCGACCGCCTGCCGGTGCATCATGGCTTTTTCCGCGATACCCTGAAGCTGGAACTCACCCGTCGGGAGCAGCTTGCCCAGGAGGTGTACGCCGTGACGCAGGGCGAAGCCGGGGTCTGTCACGAGCGAGGCGATGTAGATTCCCGCCAACAGCAAGGGAAATGTAGATACCAGCGCGTAATACGAGACGGCGGCGGCCCACTCGAAACCGTTGTCGTGGAAGAGATCCTTCGTGGCCTGCCACACCGTCACGCCGACGCGCTTCCACGACAGCTTCTTGTCCTCCCCGTTATGCCCCGCTTCCGAATCCATGCAGCCTCGGCCGATGTGCGCCCCACCCGCTCGGAAAACGCAGTCCCTCGGCGAGGTTCCTGTCAGGGGAGCGAACCTCACACCAGCGTTACCGTGCCTGCAGGCCCATTTCTCCCGCCCCCTTGTGCTTCCCTGACTACAAATTCCCCATAAAGAAGGCACAATGCGCAGCAAGGGTAGTACATTCACGCCCGGATTCCTTCCGTCAGCCTGTTGTTTATGCCTTCCGACCCCACTTTCCGCCTCTACAACACGCGTACCCGCCAGGTCGAGCCCGTTGAACCACTGGAGCCGGGCGTCCTGCGCTTCTATTCCTGCGGGCCGACGGTGTACTCCTACGCGCATATCGGCAACTTTCGGTCGTTCCTGACGGCGGACCTGATCGTGCGCACGGCGCAGGCCATCGGGTGGAAGACACGCTACGTTACGAACATCACGGACGTAGGGCACCTCACGCAGGACGACTACGCGGACGCTGCCGGCGAGGACAAGATGGCGAAGGCGCTCCAGTCGAAGGAGGGTAAGCGGTTCGCCAACGTGTGGGATCTCGCCCGCTACTACGCCGACTCGCTGATCCACGACTGGCACGCGCTCAACTTGCAGGAGCCGAACGTTCGCCCCCGCGCCACGGAGCACGTCACCCAGCAGATCGAGGCCATCGAGCGGCTGATCGAGAACGGACATGCGTATGCGACCGACAAGGGCGTGTATTTCTCGGTGCCGAGCTATCCGGCCTACGGCCAGCTCTCCGGCAACGACGCAGCCGAGGCCCTCGAAATGGCGGTGCGCGAGGTGGTAGTCGACCCCGCCAAGCAGGACGCGCGCGACTTCGCCCTGTGGAAGATCGACCCGAAGCACCTGATGCAGTGGTACAGCCCCTTCGGGCGCGGTTACCCCGGCTGGCACATCGAGTGCTCCGTCATGTCCATGCAATACCTCGGCGACCGGATCGACCTGCACGGCGGCGGCGAGGACCTCATCTTTCCGCACCACGAGTGCGAAATCGCCCAGTCGGAGAGCCTGACGGGAGAGCCTTTCGTGCGACACTGGGTGCACACCCGGTTCCTCCAGGTCGAAGGCGAGAAGATGTCCAAGAGCAAGGGCAACTTCTACACGGTGCGCGACCTCATCGCCCCCGAGCCGCAGGGCAAGGGCATCGACCCGCTGGCGCTCCGGTACGCCCTGATTTCCGGCAAGTACCGCGAGCCGTTCAACTTCACCTTCAAGCACCTGCTGGACAGCGCGAAGACCGTCCG
>DASSAV010000086.1:0-7010 GCA_035699265.1 Rhodothermales bacterium | reverse complement strand
CACGGGGCGCCCGAAGGCTGCCCTGCTTTCGTGGGGCAACCTGTATTACAATGCACTTGGATCGAACCGGAATATTCCCCTCGGCCCGGGCGACCGCTGGCTGCTTTCGCTGCCGCTGTACCACGTGGGCGGGCTGGGAATCCTGATGCGCTGCTTTCTCGCCGGGGCCGCAGTGGCATTGCCGGAACGGGGGGCGCCGATCGGCCAGTCCATTGCCGCCCTTGGCGTGACGCACGTTTCGATGGTGACCACCCAACTGGTGCGCCTGCTTCGCCACGGGGGGAGCGGACAACTGGCGGGCCTGCGCGCCATTCTGCTCGGCGGCAGCGCGTTTCCATCGGCCTTGCTCGAAGAGGCCCGCGCGCTTCAGGTGCCGATCCACACGAGCTACGGCCTCACCGAGATGGCCTCCCAGGTGACGACGACTCCGCCGGATGCAGATGCTCTCGAACTCGCGACGTCTGGACAGCTTTTGGAGTATCGGGAGTTGCATATCTCCGACGAGGGCGAAATCCTCGTAGGTGGTGAGACCCTGTTCCAGGGCTACGTGGACGGCGACGAACTGTACAGGCCGGTCGACGCCGACGGATGGTTCCACACGGGCGACCTGGGTGCGCTGGACGCGCGCGGGAGCCTTACCGTCCTGGGGCGGCGGGACAACATGTTCATTTCGGGAGGCGAGAACGTGCAGCCGGAGGAAATCGAGCAGGTGCTCTGCCGCATTCCCGGCGTGGAGCAGGCCGTGGTCGTTCCGGTGCCGGACGCCGAATTCGGTTTTCGACCGGCAGCGTTTGTGCAGGCTGCGCCGGGGAGCGCCAGGCCATCTGAGTACGCGGCCGTGCTGTCCGGCATGCTCCCGAGATTCAAGGTGCCGGTAGCCTTTTTCGACTGGACCGAAGCCGACACCGGGGAGCGGATGAAGGTGGATCGTGAGGAACTGGCCCGTCGAGCAGCGGACGCGCTTGGGAGGGGGTAGGGCATAGCGTCGCGTCCGCCAGGGAACGGGCGTGGGAGAAAGTAGTAGGGTTCGGCAAACGACTGCATTGCCGCGGATCAAGCAACATACTGGCGGGAACTCCAATGGCCGACCTTACGGAAGAGATCCTCAAAGGCAGGCGCGTACGCCTTACGCCGCTGCAACTCGAAAACATCCACCGCCACTTCGAGTGGAACAACGACCCCGAACTGAACCGCCTGGACAGTGAGATCCCGTTCGTGCGCGAGAGCTTCGGCGACTTCAAGGAGCGGTTCGAGGAGATGGTATTCCACCCCTCCACAGGTGTCCGGGATTTTGAGATTCACGCGGAGGACGACGCTCTAATCGGGGTGGCGTACATCATGGACCTGAGTCCTCACAATCGCCACTGTCTCGTCGGAGTCACGATAGGCGACCGAGACCGTTGGGGAAAGCACTACGGGCGCGAGTCCCTGGAGGTCTTGCTGGATTATTGCTTTAACGAACTGGAACTCCACCGCGTAGCGACCGAGACGTTCGAGTACAATACTGCGTGGAAGCAACTTGTCGTTGAGGCGGGGTTTAGCCAGGAAGGAACGGAGCGGGACTACCTGTTCCGGGAGGGGCAATTCTGGGACAAGGTAGTCTTTTCGCTCCTCGAACCGGAGTACCGGGAACGTGTCTCCGAGCACTCGATGGATCGCAAGCGTATCGGTGTACCTACCGGAGCCGGCTGACTTCCTGCCCGTCCGCATCTTTTTTGCCGCAGGCGGTGGGAGATATCCTCAGGGAGTCTCCTGTTTGCGGTGGAGCCAGAAGACCAGGATGTCGTCATTAAACTCGTCCTCATCCATGATGGAACGAACCTCATCCAGCATGCACGCGATCGGTTCCGGCTCCCCGACGCACTTTTCTGCGAGGCGGATGATGCCGCTCTCACCGACGAGTTCGCCTGACGTTAGGCGCTGCTCCATCAGGCCGTCGGTGTAGGCGATGAGGGCGCTTTCGGGCGGGATCTCGAAGCTCGTATCCCGAAACTCCGCTTCGGAATCGAGGCCCAGAATGATGTCGCTGTAGCTGATGACGTCCGCGCCACCGGGTGTCGCCAGGATGGGCCGGCAGTGGCCCGCGTTGGCATACGTGATCAGGTTCTTGGAGGGCTCCCAGCGCAGGAGGAGGAGGGAGGCGAACGTCTCTTCCATCACCTCGTCTTGCATCAGCACCTGGTTGACACGTTTCATGAGCTCCGCTGGCGAGGTGGAGGTCCGCATCATGGCGTGCAGGGTGCCACGTACGTAGCTCAGGAAGCTGAAGGCGTAGAACTTCGCCTGGAGCCCCTTGCCCATCACGTCCCCGATGGTAAGAAAGAAGACGCCGGGCAGTGCTTCCGTCCAGTCGAAGAGGTCGCCGCCGCCGTGTTCGCGGGGACTGTTGTGAAGGAAGGTCCGATAGCCCCTCACCTCCGGCATTTTTTTAGGCATGAGCTTCTGCGAGAAGTCGTGTCCGATGCGGGCGTCGAGCTGGGTCTGGAAGATGTTCTTGCGTTCGAGCAGCCGTTCGATGCGGATCAAGAGCTGCTCGATGTCGAAGGGCTTGGTAATGTAGTCGTCCACCCCGGTTCGCATGCCTTTAAGCCGGCTCTGCTCATCGGCTTTGGCCGTCAAAAAGATGAAGGGGATCGCCCGCGTATTCTTCTGCTGCTGGAGCGTGGCTTGAAGGGCGAAGCCGTCCATTTTCGGCATCATGATGTCGGAGACGACCAGATCGGGAATCTTGGAGTCGATTTGCAGGAGCGCTTCTTCTCCATTGGCCGCTGTGCGCACCTGGTACTGCTTGCTGAGGCGGTACTCCAGGAGCCGCCGCAGCGTGTGCTCGTCTTCGACGACCAGGATGGAATATTTGGACATTGACTCCACTTCTAACGGAAATCCGCGGCTATGTGTGTTTTGTGGCGAACTTTGAGTCACGTATGGAAAGGGATCTCGAGCCACGGATCTTTATTGACCGTAATGGTAAAGGTGAGCCGATTCTTGTTGTCATCCACCGGCTGGTAATCGAGTTCGTCCGTACAGGCATTGAGCATCAAGAGGCCCATTCCCCGTTCCGGGTAGGGCTCTATCAGCCCGTTGCGTTGCATCAGTTGCTCTTCAAGATCGAAGCCGTCGGAGTTGTCCTCGATCGTGCAATCGATTCGATCTCCTTCAATCCGTAGCTGAAGCGAGATTTCCGGGCAGCGCGCGTCGAACGTAGCATGCTGAACCAGATTCGCCAGCCACTCGTGGGCGGCCAGCTTGACGCGGCACAGCGCCTGTACGTCCACCTCTGCACCCGAAAGGGCAAACTCCTCCCATCCCGAAAAGAGCGCGTGCACGCGGTCTATTACGGTACCGAGATCGCTGAATCGATGCGTACCCAAATTCATCTGACTGGAGCCCGAAGGCGACCGCAGGGGTCGATGCTGGAGGACTAGGTTCAGGTTCAGGAGGGTTAAACGAGAGCCTCGCGGGCCGCATCAACGGATGGGAACTGGCGAAATACCTTGTAGGTGCGGGTCAGCTGTACGACTACCTGTACGGGTCGGGACACGGCGGCGAAAACCACCTGGCCGTTCAGGGGAGAGACCTGCCGGTAAAGTGAGAAGATCGAGCCGAGCCCGGTCGAATCAAGGATGCCCGTATCGGAGAAATCGAGGATGAAGTTCTTGGCTCCGGAGCGAACCTGGTCCTGGCAGAGCGTCTTGAACTCGGCCGCGTTCCGGAAGTCAAGTGCCTTCTCGATCTTAACCACGAGCGTTTCCTGGTTGCAGGGCTCAATCTGGAAATTCATAAATCGTGCTGCAGGATAGTGTAGTGGACGTGCTGCCGCTGTTGCGGGCAGTATCGGCGCATGGGAAGAGTTATAAAGCCGCTATCGCATTTGCCCGCGTATAATATAGCGCCTTCCGGGCGGAGTATGCCAAAGCCAGGTAAGGATTCACTCCTGCCGTTGGCCGTCTGCCTTTCGTACTTTGCCAGGGCCCAATGTTTCAAGAGCCCGCGGTAGAAAATGATTTCAGTACAGCATGCGGTCCCGCGCAGCGACGTGCTTCTCGGCATTTTGCGAGCGGAAATAGACGACGTATGCGCGGTCCCGCCCGCATTCGACGACGAGCTGCGGAACCTGCTCGACGCGCGCCGGAAACCGCTATCCGAACAGGACGAGGCGGTCCGTCGTGCGGTTCGGGACGTGCTTCGCAACGGACGTTATAAGCCGACCGGCAGAGGCAAGCCGGCGAGTGAATACCTCTTGCGCTCGGCGGAGCGGGAAGATGAGGCTGCTTTTCCGCGTATCAACGCCCCGGTCGACGTTTGCAATTACATAAGCCTCAAGTACCTCGTCCCGATTTCCTTATGGGATCTGGATCTGGCAGGTACATCCACGTTCGTGTTCCGGTTGGGACGGCCGGGCGAGGCGTATGTATTCAACCAGGGCGGGCAGGCCATCGACCTGGAGGATCTCATTGTCGGATGCCGCCTGCGGGGCGGCACGGAGGAGCCTATCGTGAATCCGGTAAAGGACAGCCTGGCGACGAAGACGACCGCCGAGACACGCCATGTGGCGGCCTGTGTCTATGCGCCCGAGCCAACGGTCGGCCGTGGCCGTCTGGATGAGATCTGCTCGGAGTTCGCGGACCTCTTGAGGGCGGCGGGGCGGGAGGCGGCCTTTGGAGTAGCCGGTTGTAACGAAACTATTTCGGTGTAAATGTGTGAGAAGGCGCAGATTTTGCTTCACAATCTTCTCTCGGAACGTTGGTTTTTCGTGTGGCGCTCCCCTTCTCGACTTCTGCTTCTGCTCTCCTTCCTGCTCGCGTGTACCGGGTGCGAACGTCAGGCTACGACGGCCGCCGTCGTGGTGCAGGACGAGGATGCTCCGCAACGGGAAGTATACGGGGTCGATTACACGATCAGCTATGAGGGCCGGCCGCGGATGCACGTCCGGGCGCCTTACATGGCGGAGTACGAGCGGGAAGACAGCACCTACACCGTATTAAGCGGCCTGCCCGGCGGGAAGCCCGTCGTGGAAGATACCGGCCGTGTACAGGTAATCATTTACGATTCAGAAGGTGCACTTTCCGCGACGATCTGGGCGAACAGGGTCGCACACGGCGAAGGCGCCGACCGCTATGAGGCCACGGGGAACGTCGAGGTAACGACACCCGAGGAGCGGCACGTCGAGAGCGAACACCTTGCCTGGTATGAGGCATCGGGGCGGGTGCGGACGCCGGGATTCGTAAAGATCACCACTCCGACGGAGCGCATACAGGGCTATGAGCTCAATGCGGACGAAGACTTGTCGCGCTATACACTGGCCCGGATTACGGGCCAGGTCACGGCAAGCGAGTAGGAACCGACTTCG
The DNA here is from genome assembly GCA_035699265.1 of Rhodothermales bacterium. GTDB lineage: Bacteria > Bacteroidota > Rhodothermia > Rhodothermales > DASSAV01 > DASSAV01. Next base: position 1,660 of record DASSAV010000086.1, on the reverse strand, counting down.
ACCCGCGCATGGCAAAAGGAAAAACCGCCATACCATCTTCTTACCTGGTTCTCGGCATTCTGCTCGGCGCCATGTCGATCGCACGGCCGGCAGATGCGCAGGTCGCGCCGGCCCCTGACTCGACCCAGGCCAAACAGGTGGAACTTAGTGCGGATCTGGGTGAAGGCTTCCTCGTGGATGGTGAACGGGTCCAGCGGCTCTCCGGCAACGTTCGGCTGAAGCAGGGCACTACGACTCTGACGGCAAACGAGGCCATCCAGTACCCTGATCGGGACGAATACGACTTTTCCGGGGACGTCCGCATCGTGGACGAGGGAGACACCCTCTGGGCCGATACGGTCCACTACAGCAGCCGCACCAAGGTCGGGCAGGCGTCACCGAACGTCCGGCTCTCCGACGGCGAGGTCCTGCTCCGTGCGCCGTCCGGAGTTTACTTCGTGGATGAGAAGCGAGCCGATCTGGAGGGGGGCGTCACGATGGTAGACAGCGCATCCACGCTGACGAGTGAACGGGGCAGCTACTGGCTCAATGAGAAGCGAGCCGAGTTTTACGACCACGTGCGCCTTGAGCAGCAGGGGAGCAACCTGGAGGCCGACTCGGTGACCTACTACCGAGAAGACGAGATCGCCCGGGCGAGCGGAAATGTTTTCATCGAGCATTTCGGCGGGCAAGGAGAGCAGGCTACTGCCGACACAACCCAGCGCGTGCTGCTTTTCGGGGCTAAGGCCTACCACGACAACAAGAGAGATTTCAGCCGCATCACCGGCAACCCGTTGCTGGTTCGGCTCCGGGCGGATACGGCGCGAGCCCCGGTAGATACACTTATGATCCGAGCCGAGGTGTTGGAATCCACCCATACGGATTCGCTCGATCGGCTGGTAGCCATCGATTCGGTTCGTATCTGGCGGGGTATGATGGCGGCCGTCGCGGACTCTGCGATCTCCGAGAGCATACAGTTCCAGGGCGCCGACAGTGCCGAGACGCGCGACGACATCCGGCTCTACGACGACCCCACGCTGTGGTATAAGGACCTACAGGTGTTCGGCGACACCATCACTGCTACGGGACGCTCGGGGTCCGTGGATTCCTTGTTCGTGACAGGGGGAGCCTTCGCCGCTCAGCGTGATTCGGTGACCGACCGCATCCGGCAACTCAAGGGCGGCTGGCTGCTGGGATTGTTTGAAGAGGACTCGCTTCGTACCCTCGTGGTGCAGCCGAATGCTGAGGTGATTTATTTCAAGCGAAACGATCAGGGCGGTATAGACGGCGTGCAGCTTTCCGGAGATATCGTTTACTTCAGCTTTCAGCAGGACGAGTTGGAGTCGATTCGCTGGCCGGGTGAGAGCGAAGGCACCGTCTATCCCGCTGAGGCGATGCCCGATCCGTTTCAATTGGAGGGTTTTCGGTGGGAGCCGGTGCGGCGCCCGACGAAGCAGGCATTGATCGATCGTGCCGGGCGTACTTTCGATGAGAAAGCCCGCGCGCCGGCGGCGTTTACTTCGGCTGAAGGGGATTAGGGGCGTAACATAAGACACGGGCGCGCGTTTCAGGCATCCGTATCCCACGATCATGTTGCACGAAAACGGACATATTCCGGCCGGTGGCGACGGCGAAGCACCGCTTCGGCTGGAGGCTGTCGGCTTGAGGAAGCGCTACAAGA
>DASSAV010000085.1:0-3437 GCA_035699265.1 Rhodothermales bacterium | reverse complement strand
TCGGCCGTCACGGCGAGGAAGAGCACCGACCGGGCCGGGGGCCTTTCGGCCAGTGCCCTCGCGGCGGCCATGACGGCCACTGTGCCCATCCCGTTGTCGCGCGCCCCGTTGAAGATGCTGTCCGTCCGCGTGGCGCCCGGCCCGGCCTTCATTCCCGTCCCCACGTGATCGAAGTGGGCCATCAGGATGACGTACTCGTCACGCAGGTTCGGATCTGAGCCCTCCAGGATGCCCGCTACGTTCTCCGAATTGCCGAGAGAGCGGGGGAGGGGCACTGGCTGGTAAAAGTCGTCCGTGCCGGGCGCAGGCTTGAGCCCCGCCGCGCGGAACTGCTCCGCGATAAACCGCGCCGCAACGTCGCTCCACGGCGTACCTGCCTTGCGCCCCCGCAACTCGTCCGATGCCAGGAACCGAAGCTCCGCCGCCAGTTCCGGCTTCGACAGGGCGTCCTCCGGCACTACGGCAGCGCTCGTCGCGCGGGCTGGAAGCGATGGATCGGATGCCTGCGCCCGGCAGGACGAAAGGGGGAAGAGCAGCAGCAGGACGAGTATAGAGGATAGTCTGTTCATGTAGTGCACAACAAGAGACAACAGAAAAGCAGTCGCCCATCTACGAAGCAGCACCCCCCAGGTTCGCCCCGCTCCCCATGTAATTCTGAACGGAGTGAAGGATCTCTCCGAACCCCCATACACCCAAACCCACACACCCCGCCTATGTCATGTCGAGCCCTTCGACTTCGCTCAGGACAGGCTCCGTCGAGACACCCCACACACCGGCACCACCCCACAGAATTGCCATCCGAACAACCAGGGCCCAAGAACCAAGCACAGCCGACACAACCAACAACAAACAACCAACAACTGACCACGGACAACCGACCACGCGCGCGGAACCCGAGCGCAAAAAAGGCGTCTACACAAATCGATCTAAATCCGACGTATATTCAGAAGCCCCGCGCAGACGGGTCCTTTCCCCAATCCGACTCCCCCTATGCCGATCAGAACCATTGATGTCGACCGCCTCACCGAAGGCGTAGGCAGTGTGTTCGAAGCCGTCAACATCGTCGGCAAGCGCTCGCGCCAGATCTCGACCAAGATAAAGGCCGAACTCGACGAGAAGCTCTCCTATTTCGAAGGCTTCGAGACCGAACTCGAAGACCCTCGCTTCCAGGAAGAGCAAAGCCGCATTTCACTCGAATATGAGCTAAAGCCGAAGGCTACCGAGCTTGCCATCCGCGAGATGCTCAACGGCGACGTGTACTTCCGCGCCCCCGCGCCCGAGGAGGGGGAAGAGGATACCTTCCCCGGCGCCACACTCTAACCTCCGGCCCAAACCGAAATCCAGCCCCGACGCCCACCCGCGCCGGGGCTTTTTCGTATACGGCATCGACGCATGATCTCTCAACCCCCACACACCCACACCGCGGCGGTCAGCGGTCGGTCGTCGGTGGTCATTCGGAACACAACCAACAACTGACCACTGACAACCAACCCTAAAACAAATCCTGCATCTCGTCCCGCAGCCGCTTAAAATCCTTCAACGCGCCGTTCCCGCCGTCCCCCCGCATGGCCTTGTAGAACGCCTCGTCATACGTCCGCGTCCGCACCACGATGGGCATCGGCACCGCGTGGCCCAGGATGAGCGCCTGCTGCTTGGAATCCAGCGATGCCAGCACCTGCCGCAGTGACGACGCATCCCGCGTCCCTACCAGCGCCGCCGCGATGTCCTTCTCGTCGTTGAGTTGCGCCACAATCTTCGTCCCGATCTGGCTCAACACTTCCTCATCGATCGCGCTCGGGCGCTGGTCCACCACTAATAGCGAAACGAAAAACTTTCGCATCTCCCGTGCGATCTTCCCGAACGGCGTCTCGTGCGCGATGCCCGGACTCAAAAACTTGTGCGCCTCCTCGACCGTGATGATGAGCGGAATCGGCTTCTCGTTGTGTTCGGGATCCTGTAGATACGCCGTCGTCCGGTCCTCGTACTGGTCCCGCAGGCGCCGCGTGATGACGTTCGCCACCAGCAAGTAGACCCGGATGTCGTCGTACTTGCCGAACTCGAACACGATGGACTTCCCGCGCTCCAGTGATTCCATCATGGACTCGATCACGTCCGGCTTCCCGTACGACGACTCGGTCTTGAAGAAACCGTACCCCTCGAACTGCTTCAGCTTGCGTTGCAGCGCCCCGATGGCCCCCTCATGTGCGCCGCATTCTTCGGCGATCTCTCGAAGGCGCTCGGCGTCCGCTCCCAGCAGCACCGTCAGCCATTTGCTTTTGTACTTGCTGTACAGAGAATACGTGCTTTCCGCCGCCGTAGCCGTGAGGTTGAGTGTGTCTCGCAGCGGCAGGACGTCGCCCGGCTCGATCTGGTCGGCGTACAGGTAGACCTCGCAGTCTGCCGAGACGCCGCGCTTCCGCGTGCCTTTCGGGTCGAGCGAGTACAGTTCGACCTTGCTCGGAAACAGCCGCTTGAGCCCCTGCACGTGCTGGTCGCTCGATTCCTGCCTCGCGCTCCAGCCATACTCCGAGTGCATGTCGAAGATCAGGTTCACCGCCCGCCCCGTCTTGATCGTGCCGCACAGCAGCAGCCGCGTCAGGAACGTCTTGCCCGTCCCCGTCTTGCCGAACACCGCGTTCGAGCGCTCCACCAGCCTTTCCAGGTCGATGCACACCGGTATGCCGTCCATGCCGAGCGGCTCGCCCACGTTGAAAAACCGGTCGCCCCCTTCGTTCGCCTCCGCTCCGAACACGCGCGCGACGTCGTCCTCCGTAGCCTTCGCGACGAGCGAGAAGTGCGTCGGGACGGTCTTCACTGAGCGCGGCGTGTCCTCCGCCAGATCCTGAAGCTGCCGGTTGGACATCATCAGCATCGGCTTCAGCGAGACCGTCGCATACGTCCCGGAGCCCTGCATCACTTTGCGCAGCAGGTGCTCGTCCTTGCCGGGCGGGTTGAGCAGGATGTTTTCGTTGGCGGCCTCGATGGTCACGTCCGTAATCATCGAGAAGAAATCGTACTGCTCGCCCTGGATGACGACGAACGTGCCTGCAACGACGTTCTCGATGGATTCGGAAGGATCCAGCTTCATCTCCACGCCGCCGTTCAGCGAGCCGTGGGTGATGACGCCGAGCTTGTCAGGCCGGTCGTTCGGGTGCGAGAATTCCATGGCGCGGGGCATAGATGAGAGAGGTGCCCCGCAAAGATAAGCAAATCCCCCGGTGCGAACGCGAATCTGGGAAACTACGTACCAACGAGCCTACGAACACCCGTTACATCCTCCCACCCTCTTACGCACCTAGATTCGCAGTTCTCCCTCTCCTTCTTTCTCCCTCTCCTTCTTTCTCCCTCTCCTTCTTTCTCCCTCTCCTTCTTTCTCCCTCTCCTTCTTTCTCCCTCTCCTCCATTCTCCCTCTCCTCCTGTCAAGTCCTGAAATAAG
>DASSAV010000084.1:0-2213 GCA_035699265.1 Rhodothermales bacterium | reverse complement strand
GGTGCGTTACTGCTCATCGATGAAGCGGCGGGTGAGATCCTGGTAGGCGTCGATGCGGCGGTCGCGGAAGAAGGGCCAGACGGTTCGCGATTCGTGGATGCGGGACAGGTCTACGTCCACGATCAGCAGGGCTTCCTCATCGGAAGGGGCGCGGGCGATGACGGTGCCGTCGGGCGCGGCGACGAAGCTCTGGCCCCAGAACTCGATGCCGTCGTGTTCGTCTGTGGCGCCGGGTGTGGGTTCGAAGCCGACACGGTTCACAGCGGCGACGTAGATGCCGTTCGAAATGGCGTGGGCGCGCTGGGAGAGCTCCCAGGCATCGTGCTGTGCGGCCCCGCAATCCTCCTTTTCGCTGTGCAGCCAGCCGATGGCGGTGGGGTAGAACAGGACGTCGGCTCCCCGCATGGCCGTGAGGCGGGCGGCTTCGGGGTACCACTGATCCCAGCAGATGAGGGTGCCGAGGCGTGCGTGCGGGGTATCGAAGGACTTGAAGCCGAGGTCGCCGGGGGTGAAGTAGAACTTCTCGTAGAAGAGCGGGTCATCCGGGATGTGCATTTTGCGGTATTTGCCCACGTAGCCGCGCTTGCCGTCGATGACCGCGACGGTGTTGTGATAGAGTCCTTCGGCGCGTTTTTCAAAGAGGCTGACGATGATGGCTACGTCGTATTCGGCGGCAAGGGGCTCGAACGCCTGTGTCGTGGGGCCGGGCACGGGTTCGGCGAGACTGAAGAAGGCGTGGTCCTCCGTCTTGCAGAAGTAGCGTGAGCGGAAGAGTTCGGGCAGGCAGATGACGTGGGCGCCCCTGGAGGCGGCCTCGCGCGTCCTCTCGATGGCGCGGGCCTGGTTTTCGGCGGGGTCGTCCGAGCAGCGCATCTGGACGAGGCCGAGCCTGACGGAAGTGCTCAAAGCGTTCGGGTATTCGAGTGTCGGAGTGTTCGGGTGTTCAAGTGTTCACGTTGGTGTGGTACACACGTTTGGGCGTGCTTCAGGGAGCCGCGGAGATGCATACTGGCTACCCTTCCATTATTCTCTCTTCCGTCCTATTGCTGCGCGGCCATCTCCTGGGCGCGTTTCAGGGCGTTGTAGGCATTGACGACGCCGCCTGAGGCGGATAGTTGCGAGAAGTCGACCTGGAAATCGCCGGTCCCCGGTATGTCCACCTGTTCGCCGGGGTATCGTACCGCTGACTGCAAGATGATATCCCGTACCTGTGTGGCGGTGAATTGTGGGTAGTACGACTCGATGAGCGCGGCCACGCCGGTGACGACCGGGGCGGAGAGGCTGGTGCCCTGCGTCGTCCGGTAGCGCTGCCCCGGCGCCGTCGAGTAGATGGCGACCCCCGGCGCAAACACGTCTACTTCCTGCCCGTAGTTGGACCAGTACGCCACGAAGTCGGGACCCGGCGCAAAGGACGACGCCCCGACCTCGATCCAGTTGTTGGCCGTGCCGGTGCCGTTCAGAAACGCTTTGCTCGGGAAGTTGGCGGAGCTGTCGATATCCGCCCCGTCGTTGCCTGCAGCGTGGATCAGCAGTACGCCTTTCTCCTGCGCGTAGCGGACAGCCGCGTCCACCGCCGCCTTCTGGGGCGAATAATCCTTCCCGAAGCTCATATTGACGATGCGGGCGCCGTTGTCGATGGCATAGCGGATGGCATTGGCGACGTCCTTGTCGCGTTCATCGCCGTTTGGAACGGTGCGGACGACCATGATGCGGACGCTGTCCGCGATGCCGTCGATGCCCAGGCCGTTGCCCCGTTCGGCGGCGATCACACCGGCAACCGACGTGCCGTGGCCGGGATCAGGCCCGGCGACGTCGTTATTACCGTAGTACCGCTCGGACGCATCGGCGTAGTGGTCGCCCACGATACCGCGGGGGTTGAAGTCCGGGTTGAGGCTGAAGTCGAGGGAATGCTGGAGGTGTTCTTTCTCCTGGGCGACGATCTCCGGGGTGATTCCGTTGGCGTCGAGGTAGAGGAGAAAGCCCCGCGCATTCAGGACGTCCTGCCGGATCGACTTCAACCCCATGAGCTGGTCCTTCGTCAGCGAGTCGGTATTGAGGAATTCCTCCACGATGCGGGTGGCCTCCTGGATACCAGCCTCAGCCTGGCCAATCTGCGCGAGCTGCCGGGCCGTTTCCTCCCGCTCCGCCTCGAAATCGGCCTTTATCTTCAGGTAATACTCGAACTCCTCCAGGGTGTCGGGAGAGACAGTGCT
>DASSAV010000083.1:0-3383 GCA_035699265.1 Rhodothermales bacterium | reverse complement strand
GCCGGGCTGGGGCACCTGCTCTTCAACATGCTGACGCTCTATTTTTTCGGGCCGGTCATGGAGCAGTTGCTGGGGTCGATTCCCTTCTACATCCTCTATTTCGGATCCGAGCTGACGGCGCATCTCTTTTCGCTCTATATGAACCGGAATAACCCCAACTACGCCGCCATCGGCGCCTCCGGTGCCGTGAGCGGGGTCGTGTTCGCTTTCTGCCTGGTCAGTCCATTCACGCCGCTGTTTCTGTTCTTCATTCCGATTCCCATACCGGCCATCGTCTTCGCCCTGCTTTACGTGCTCGGTTCCATATATGCCATGCGGGTGTCTCGGGGCGGCGGTGCTGGAAGCGGCTTCGTGAGCGGCATCGCCCACGAGGCGCATATCGGCGGGGCAATCGGAGGTGTGGTGCTCGCAATTCTTCTGGAGCCTGCCCTGCTCCCGCACTTCCTGAATCAGATTGGCCTCTGACAGACTCGTGGTCCGTTATTGCATACAAACCTTTCCTTCGGAAAATGTAACGGAAAGCTGTGGTTTCCGTTATGGCTGTTGTATCAGGAAGCGCAACAGGTTATCTTGCTTCCACCTCATGCAGCCACGGACCCTTGAGGAAACGGGGTTCGGTCGCGTACCATCTGGGCAGCAAAAGAGCTCGGCCATCGCGCCGGGCTTTTTTGTTTTCCACAGGCACGGCACGTCTTTGTTTACAAGATGTTGATGGTTTGTGGACGAATGATGAAGGGAGGACTTGAAACCGACGCAGGGCGGGACTAAAATGGTCTCAGTGCCTGATGGCACCGTTCCTTGACGCGACTGAATCTCCGGGCTGCATGAGGTCAGCCCGCCAGGGTCTTGAGAATCCTCGTGCTCTTTCTGCTGCCCCGCTCCGGTTTGTCCGGTTGGGAGCGCGGATGCATCCGTTTCGGCGGAAGAGGGTTGTCGGCTCCGCGCGGGTGCTACACACGACAGTCTACGGTCGCCGATCCGCCTGCCCAGACGGAGAGGTACCGCGTCGCTCCGGACGGCGGCGCGGGCACCGTTCCGAACCGGAAGCTGCGCCGGTTCGGAGGAGGCCTCCCTTACGGATGAGATTCGGCCATGCCGATATCTCACCGGGGAGGCTGTCGCGTCGGGGGAGACGATCTGTGGAGCCGCCTCGTGTTCGGGGTGGCTCTTCATTTTATATCGGGATGGTCCAGTATGATAGCGTTGGTGCAGCGTGTGCGGGAAGCCTCCGTGGAAGTGGATGGCCTGGTAACGGGCGAGATCGGGCGGGGGCTGCTGATCCTGCTCGGGGTGCATCGCGAGGATGGGGCGCCGGAGGTGGAATGGGTTGCGAAGAAGTGCGCGAACCTCCGCATCTTTCCCGATGAGTCAGGCAAGATGAACCGATCTGTCGCCGACCTCGGAGGGGAGGCGCTGGTAGTGTCTCAGTTCACGCTGTACGGTGATACCAAAAAGGGGAACCGCCCGTCTTTCATTGCGTCGGCGCAGCCGGATGAGGCGGAGCGGCTGTACGAGCAATTCGTAGAGACTCTTGGGGCTTTGATCGGGCGTCGCGTACCGACAGGCATTTTCGGAGCGGAGATGCAGGTGCGGCTGCAGAACGACGGCCCCGTCACCCTGATCGTGGAAAAGGCGCCTTAGAATCCCGATCAAAACCTCTGTCCTGTAGCCGCAGGTCTTGAGCCTGCGTACTTTTGGCTTCCCAATCGCCAGTTCTGTTAGGGACTCTTAACCGGAATCGAGTGGGCGTCGCGTTTCGGTAGATGGGAAAGCTTGGAGGGTGTGTTTCCCCCGCTATCGGTGTCGCCGTGGTCCGGACGTTCGGGGTCGGGGTACACGCTCGAGATGCGAAGGAGGGCGTCTAGGAATTCGAATGCCCATTTCTGGCTGAGCGTGAACTGCTCGCCGCCGGCCGAGAAGGTGACGTTGCGGCCCCGCTTGCTTATAGAATCAACAATATTTAACTCCCGTACTGAAGCGATCAGGTCGTTCAGTGAGCGGTCGTGAGCGCCGTCCATTCCCATCTCTTCGTGGTGGTGGTTGCAAGTAGTGGGGCATCATACCTGCAACTGAACCCGACTATCTCCGGTCAGAACGGCTTTGTAACGGGTTTGTAGCGGAGTCGGGAGAATGTTACCGCTTCCGTCGTGATGTAAGATCGAAAGGAGCCCCCTGCGTGGCGAACGGCACGGAGAAAAAGGCGGCCAGGGTGGCGGCGTGATCGTTGAAGCTGGTGCGCAGGCCGAGGTCAGTTCCCCTCCCGGAGTCGTAGTAGAGGATTGGTACGTACTCCCGGCTGTGATCGGTGCCGGGTGTCGTCGGGTCGTTTCCGTGGTCGGCGGTGATGATGAGCCTGCCGTCCGAAGGGAGCAGGTTCAAAAGGTCGGGGACCGCCCGGTCGAAGACCTCCAACGCCCGGGCGAAGCCGTCCACGTCGTTGCGGTGCCCGTACTCCTGGTCGAAATCGACGAGATTGGTCCAGAGAAAGGCGTGGCCGCCCGAGGCACCGAGCACGCGCATCTGTTGGAGGGTTTGTTCGATCCCTTCCTCGTTGGACCTGGTCTTGTGGACCTGGTCGAACCCCACGCCGGCGAAGAGATCGCCTATCTTTCCGACGGTGACCGTGAGGATACCGTTTGCCTGTAGCGCTTCCTGGAGGGTTGGCGAGGGGGGAGGCAGGGCAAAGTCCTTCCGTGCTGCGGAGCGGCGTATGTAAGAGCCTGGAACGCCCTCAAAGGGGCGGGCAATCACGCGTCCGACTGCGTGCTCACCGGTGCAGACCTCGTCCCGTGCGATGCGGCATATCCGGTAGAGGTGATCGAGCGGGATCGTCTCGACGTGCGCGGCTACCTGAAAGACGCTGTCCGCCGATGTGTATACGATAGGAAAGCCGGTTTTCTGGTGCTCTTCTCCGAGTTCGTCGACGATGGTCGTCCCCGATGCCGGCACGTTTCCGAGCAAGCCGCCGCACCCCGTCTGCTCGATGAATGCCCCGATCACCTCGGGTGGGAAGCCGTCCGGGTACGTGGGAAAGGGGTGCTCCAGCACCAGGCCGGCCAGCTCCCAGTGTCCCGTCGTGCTGTCCTTGCCCGCCGACACCTCCTGCATGCGCCCGTAGCTTGCCAGGGGAGCTGCGACGGGAGGTACGCCCGGCATGGGCAGGATGCAGCCCAGGCCGAGACGGGTCAGATTGGGGAGATTGGGCCGGGCCCGCTCGCAGACGTGCAAAAGCGTGTTACTGTCCTCATCTCCGTACTGCCCGGCGTCCGGTTGTGCGCCGATGCCGACGCCGTCGAGGACGATAGTGACGAAAAGCACGCCGGTGTGGAGCTATCCAATGATGGTGCAGGAGCCCGACTCATACGCCTCTCGGAGGGCTTCGG
>DASSAV010000082.1:0-2721 GCA_035699265.1 Rhodothermales bacterium | reverse complement strand
AACGGAACGGGACCGTTGAATTGCAACGCAACCGCGACAAACGGCGTATAGCAGCGGATCTGGGGCATTGGAAGCGGATTTGACGAGCTGTAATAATGGTGCAATACCGACTTTCGGGTCCCGTACACCCCGGCGGCGCTCGCTTGCGTTGTCCTGTTCCGTATACACTCACCACGTTATGCAACGTGGGCGGGTGCGCCGCGAAGCGGATTTGCACGCGCTGCGCAAAGGATGCACGCAGGCTGCTTCGGTGCATCATCCTGACCATATTAACTGAATCTATCTCAATAGCTTACGCATGAAGTTGATCATTCCGATGGCAGGCCGCGGAACGCGGGTCCGCCCGCACTCGCACGTCACCCCCAAGCCGCTCCTCAACGTGAAAGGCAAGAGTATGGTCGAGCGCATCATCGATACGTTCGTCGCCGTGCTCCCGCGTGGCCTGGACGAGGCCGTGTTCGTCCTGGGACCGGACTTCGGCGAGGACGTGCGGCGCCAACTCGCCGACATCTGCGAGAAGAACAACATCCAGCCGTACTTCCGCGTGCAGGACAAGGCGCAGGGGACGGCGCACGCGGTCATCTGTGCGGATGACCGGCTGGAAGGGGAGGGGATCGTCGTATTTGCGGATACCCTGTTCGGGATGGAGCCCGGCGTCGACCTCGAAGACGCCGACGTCATCGCCTGGGTCAAGCACGTGGACGACCCCAGCCGCTTCGGCGTGGCCGTCCGAAAGGGGGACAACATCGTCGCGTTCGTGGAAAAGCCCAAGGAGCCGATCTCGAACGAGGCGCTCATCGGCATCTATTACGTGAAGGATCTCACGAAACTGCGCCGGGCCATCGAGTACCTCATCGAGAACGACGTTACCGGGCACGGCAGCGAGTACCAGCTCACCGACGCGTTCGACAGGCTGCTGAAGGAGGGGCTGGTGTTCAAGACCGCTACCGTCACCGAGTGGCTCGACTGCGGTACCATCGATGCCCTGCTCGACACCACCAGGGTCATCCTGGACAAGGAGAACGGTGATCTCCGACAGGGTAGCGTGGAGAACAGCGTCATCCGGGAGCCCGTTTACGTCGGGCCGGGCGCGCGGGTCACGGGCAGCGTCGTAGGCCCCTACGTCTCTGTCGAGGCGGGGGCGCAGGTCAGCGGCTCCGTCATTCAGGACAGCATCATTTTCTCAGATGCACAGGTGGACCACGCCATGCTGAAGGATTCGCTCGTCGGGCGCTACGCGAAGATCAAGGGGCACGCCCACCGTGTAAACGTCGGCGACCACACAGAACTGGGCTGACGAAGCCGCTCCACCCCTGGGCTGCCGCGAATCTACGAGACGATGTGCGTACGAGCCTACGAACTCCCACCCCCCAAACCCACCTACCCTCTTACTCTCCTAGATTCGTAGACTCGCGCCAGCCCCCGGCGGTCTATTTGCAATGAGCAGTCTGATATGACCATCTACCCGTCGCAGGCTGAGGAAAAGCTTGGGTTCAGCGCATTGCGGGCGCGGCTGGGGGAATACGCCCGGAGCACGCTGGGCCAGAGCCGCCTCGCCAACATGCGCCCGTCCAGCAACCTGGAGTGGGTCCGTGCCGAGCTGGAGCGGGTGTCGGAACTGCACCAGGCCATGCAATTCGACGACCCCGTTCCGCTCGACCATGTGCTCGATGTTCGCCAGGTACTCCGCCGCGCGGCTCCGGACGAGGCGTTCGTGTCGCCCGAGGATCTGCTGGCCGTCTATCTCGTCGTGGTCACGCTACGCGAGACCAGGCAGTATTTCGAAAGCCGGGAGCAGAAATACCCCCGGCTGAAGCACACCGTCAGCCGTATCACCCCGCTTCCCGAACTGGAAGCGCACATTTCGCGTGTGGTGGACGAGGACGGCAACGTGAAGGATAGCGCGTCGCCGGAACTGGGCCGGCTGCGCAGGATGATTATGCTCCGGCAGTCGCAGCTTCGGGAGACGCTGAACCACGCGCTGCGTCAGGCGATCGGAGAGGGGTACGCCACCGAGGAACAGCCCACGATCCGAAACGGGCGCATGGTAATCCCCGTCCGGGCCGAGGCCCGCCGCAAGGTCGCCGGGTTCGTGCAGGACGTCTCGGCGACGGGCCAGACCGTCTACGTCGAACCGGCCGCCAGCCTGGAGCTGAATAACGAAATCCGCGAACTCCAGGCGGAGGAGCACCGGGAGGTGGAACGCATCCTCAAGGCAGCCACCGCCCGTGTCCGCGCCCACATGGCGGAGATGCGGGACAACGTCAAGGCGCTCGCCCAGTTCGACGTGCTCCAGGCAAAGGCGCGCCTCGCCCGCGAACTCGACGCCGTCGTGCCGCAACTCAATGCGGACGGGATCATTGACGTTCGAGAGGGACGCAATCCCGTCCTGCTGCTCCACTTCGCCCAACTGGGCCGTGAAGCGGGGCCAGGCCGTACGGTGGTGCCGCTCGATCTCGCGCTCGGCGAGGATTATCGCACGCTCGTCATCACCGGCCCCAACGCGGGCGGCAAGACGGTGGCGATGAAGTCGGTCGGGCTCTTCAGCCTCATGCTCGCCTACGGGCTGCCCGTGCCGATGGACCCGCTCTCCCGCCTCTCGGTGTTCGAGCACGTCATCGTGGACATCGGCGACGAACAGTCCATTGAAGAGGATCTGTCTACCTTTAGCTCGCACGTCGCCAACCTGAAATACATGCTGCGGCACGCCGGGCCCGGCAC
>DASSAV010000081.1:0-8721 GCA_035699265.1 Rhodothermales bacterium | reverse complement strand
CAAGCCCCTACGAGCCAGCTTACTTGAAGCGCCAGTGCGTGTAGCTGCTCGTTGAGGATCTCCGTCGCGACGGAGTCACCCTGTTGTGCCGCCTCCACGACGTAGGCTGCGAACTGCTGGGCGCGCCACTTCTCCTGGTATACGCTGTGGATGAGCTGGCCCGGCGTGGAGATGCCGAAGCGGTCGGCAAGCAGCGCCTGCAACACCGTGGCGGGGCCTCCGTCCATCGCGTGGGCCACGGCACGCAGTCCGGCCAGCCCCGTAATGAGGCCGCTCCCCTCGTCACCGATCAAATAGCCCCAGCCGCCGACCCGGTGCAAGCTGCCGTCCGCCCCCTTCGCGATGGCGACGGAGCCCGTACCGACGACTACGATGACCCCGCTGCCCCCCAGGAAGGCCGCTTCTATCGCAATTTCACCATCGTGTGTCACGAGGAGATGATCGGGCGCGTGGGAGCCGAGACGCTCCCGCCACGCGGCAATGAGGGCGGCCTTGTCCTCATCCCGTCCGGCCCCGGCCAGCCCCGCGCAAACGGCCGCCAGCTTCTCCTTCGGACGGTCTGTTAACGCCTGCTCGACCAGATCCGTCAGAATGTCTGCACAGCGTTCGGTCCCAACGGACTGAAGGTTGGCGGCAGGGCCGACGAGGGTGATATCCTCACACCCCGGGCAGCGGGCGACGAGTTTCGTCTTGGAGCCTCCTGCGTCGAGGCCGGCGTATAACATGGATCAGGGCTGTGCTTGTGATAGGGTGAGCGTGGTGGTAGCGACGGATGGCCCGCCGGGGGACAGCACGATGGGTGCAGGCACACGATCAGAAGTCCGGTAGCGGCCGAGCGGGGTCGATAGGTCAACTTGCAACCGCCTGACGAAGAGCCTGTCCCACATATTCGTGTTCGTCCAGGCGGCCCAGGCTGCCGGACTGGAAGACTGCTGCTGAACGGGAGAAGAGCCCCAGAAAAGGGTGGACGGATGGCCGCGCCCGGGCAAGACCAGCGGGGCGTAACGTGTCTGCGCGAAACGGCCGGTATGCCGGTCGATCAGTGTGTCCGCCGACCAGACCGGGAAGAAACGGCGGTCGGGGTTGACGTTTTCCCATCGCCACCGGCTCAGGTTGTCGCCAAATTGCTGCCGCAAGGTCGAAACGGCTTTCCCGAGCGCCTGGTAACGCACCAGGTTCTCGAAGAAGAGAGAATCGGCCAGATTGGTCCGTGGGTTGTGCCCCGTCTGTTCCGCGTAGACGGAAACCCAGGTGTCGAAGATGGAAGCGGCGATGCTGGCCCGGTCGTAGTTGAAGTCCCAGTTCTGCAAGTAGGTGAGCGCCTCGTTCACGAGTGGGACGCGGTTCGGGATGGAGTCAATCGATGCAATCATCCTGGGTGCGAGCGCCGCTGCCCACTCGCTCCGGTAGTCCGTCGTGGCCTCGGCCACGCTCGGCGGGGTTTCCGACCGGACCAGGAGCGAGTCGAAGGCCTGTGCCACAAATCTGGCCCATTCCGAGTTGCCGACCAGAATGCCACGGGTAAGACTCACCACGACACTGGGTCGTCCGATGACCTGCCACTGCCCGGTAGAATCCATCGACAACCCCGCCGGTCGAAGGAGTGAGAAGCCGGGCGGCTCCCCGGATTCGAGGGCGTGCCAGGCTGCGAAGTCAGACGACGCGGAGAAGCCGGTCCAACGCAGTGCCCAGGTGCTGTCCGGTCCCACGCGGATGGTATCTGCGGCCGTCGTGGTGAGCGAATCGACGGATAACGCTAGGGATCCGAGCGTGTCGGTCCCGGCGGAATCGCGGGGAAAGGCCGCCGAGTCCGGGCGGGCAGCAGGGGGACGGGGCGGCGGTTCGAAATAGATCGTATTGCCTTTCCGCTTGAGCGCCAGCAGTTCTTCCACGCCTTCTTTGCTTACCAGGCGTTCGTAGCGCGGCCTTGAGAGCGTGGTATCGTCGAGCGTGCGAATGAGGCGCACGGTGCCGCGCGGCAGGAGCGCCCAGACGCGCGCGTTGGACTTCCCGGCAGGGAAAAACGGAGTGCCGGGAATGGAGGCTCCGGCGATGGTTCGGCCGGGCCACTGGAGCACCGCCTCTGAAAAAGGCATCGAGGCAGACGAGCCGTAGACCTGCCGCTCGAAAAAATGGGTGGCCTGTGAATCGGCGTAAGCCAGGGCCATGCTGTTTTGGAACCCATGCAGGTGCAGCCATTGCCGCAACAGCGCATCAGATTTGAAGAAGGACTGCGCGTCGGCGTTCAGCAGCTTCAGTGTGTCCGGTGTGGGCGGCGGCGAGGCAAGCCACGCATAGAGCCGCTCGACGGCCAGTGTATGCCAGGGCTCCCAGGGCTCCGGCTCGATGTGGAACAGCGAGAGTTCGTCCGAAACGCGCACGTTGCGGCTCCGAAGAGCCGCATTCAAACCGGTGGTGTAGGCCGCGAGAAGTCGTTTGCCCTCAGTCGACAGGCTGTCGTAGGCCTGCCGGGCAGTGTAGGCCAGTTCGAGGCGGCGTACAAACCGGTCGAGGGTGAGCAGATCGTCTCCAAACCATTCCGCCTGCCTTCCGAGGGCGGTCTGCCGGAGCAGGAGGATCGTCCACCCACTCTTTAGCCCCTGCGCATATCCCAGCCCGGCGATTGCATCGGCTTCGGATTGTGCCTGCACGACGGGGTATCCCTCCTCGTGCCAATCGATCTGAACGGGTGCCCGGACTCCCTGTAGCTGCACGTTGCCGGGCGGCTCGTCGTGCAGGCCGTACGCGAAATACCACGCCAGCCATACGCCTGCGATGACGAGCACGACGACGAGAATCAGAACGGAGATCCAGCGGCTCAAGGCGATTTCGTCCGGTCAGGGCAGTGGTGAAAGGTCGAGCGACTCCGAGGGCGCGGCTGAAGGTACTACGGCTTCCTGTTTGCGCGCCGGGTGTTCAGCCAATCTTCAAAGGTTTCCAGCGGCATTGCGTTCAGGCACTGCTCGGGTGTGAGCCATGCCTTACGCGCCACGAGCATGCCCCAGTGCGTGTTCGCCAGGTCCGGGACAGAGTGGGCGTCAGGGTTGATGGAAATCATCACGCCCTGTTCGGTTGCCCGCCGTATCCATCGCCAGTCCATGTCCAGCCGGTACGGGTTGGCGTTAATCTCGATCGCCACCTCGTTGGCAGCACACGCCTCGATAATGCGCTCGTGGTCGATGGGGTATCCTTCCCGTGCCAGGAGCAACCGCCCCGTCGCGTGCCCCAGGATGGTCGTATAGGGGTTTTCGATGGCCCGGAGTAGCCGTTGTGTACCCTCCTCCTCGGACATGTTGAATCCCTGGTGGATGCTGGCCACGACGAAGTCGAAGGTGGCCAGCACGTCGTCGGGGTAATCGAGCGAGCCGTCCGCGAGGACGTCGCATTCCGTCCCGCTGAAGATTCGGAAACGGACTTGTTGAGACGCATAGGACTCGTTGAGACGGCGTACTTCAGCCTGTTGCTCGCGCACGCGCTCGACAGACAATCCGTTTGCGATAGCGAGTGAGCGGCTGTGGTCGCACAGGCCGAAGTAGGAGAGGCCTAGTGCGCGCGCGCCGTCGGCCATCTCGGAGAGCGTGTTCGCGCCGTCGCTGTAGTTCGTGTGGTTATGCAACGTTCCTTTGAAGTCGCCGTCGTCGATGAGGTCCGGCAACTCATTCCGGGCCGCGGCTTCCAGTTCGCCTGAACCCTCCCGCAATTCGGGCAGGACGTACTGAATACCGGCCCCGGCATAGACGTCGTGCTCGTCCGCTGTCTGTTTCGGTTCTCCGTACGCATCCAGGAATGTATCGACGTGCGCTTGCGAGCCGGTCCGATACCAGAGGATCGTACCGTACCGTTCTGGCGCGGCGACATAAATGCGGAGGGGGAAGTCGTCGCCCACTGTTCCGTCCAGCACCGTCTCATCGCCCTCACGTATCAGTGAGACCGGAACACTGGCCGCCGTGAGCGCCTTCTCGACCGCATCCGCCCCGGCGCTGGACGCGATGAGTTCAACTGCGGACACCGTGTCCATCAGCCGCCGCATCTCGCCTGCAAGGTCGGCCGCTTCCACCGCGTCGAATCCGCGTAGTGCTTCCAACACGGGCTGCGCAAAGCTGTAGGCTTCGGCATATCGCCTCCGCCCCCTATATTTTCGGTGTAGCTCAAGCTGATCGATCAGTTTCTGCTGCGATTTCGCGCCGAAGCCTTCGACGGAAGCCAGCCTTCCGGAGCGAGCTGCGTGTTCGAGTTCTTCGAGTGACGTGACGTCGAGCCCCCGCCAGAGCAGATGTACCTTTTTTGCCCCCAGACCCTTGATCCGAAGCAGTTCGAGCACGCCGGGGGGGACCTGGCTCAGCAAGTCGTCGCGCACGTCGAATGAGCCGCGTCGGAGGATCTCTTTGATCTGGGCGGCCAGTCCGTCCCCGATGCCTTTGAGGTCCGTAAGTTCACCGGATGCGGCTAGCTCGGCGATCGACACGTCGACGCGCTCGAGGGTCCGCCCTGCGTTTTCGAATGCCCTGGCCCGGAACGTGTTGCCCCCCGTCAACTCGACCAGGGAGCCCGTCTCCTTGAGAATGCGTGCGATTTGTTTATTTGTCATGCGAGCGGAAAACAGGTTTGTGCACTCGGGGTGTCCGGGACAGGTTCTGAAGTGGTCCGATCCGGAGGCGTCGCGAGGTATAATGGGGGCAGAGTAGCGACATCGATACAGGTCCACCATACCGAGAGCTTCCCTTTCCGGTTAAGTTACGGGTCGAAACGGGCGACACAAATGGCGAATGCGTCGCCATGTGGAAACCAATGTAGGTCTAGATTTTATGATAGACTGACCCCCTTCAAACGGGCATGGGTGTGGGATCAATTCATCTAACCACATGTTCTTCGTATCCTTACGGGGTGCGAAGCTACAGTACCTCTCCCATGTAGCCCATTTTGTTCACCAGTAAAGCCTAAGGGCTTCGTCGCACGGCACGGCATGCGAAATAAAAAACTTTTTCCAATCGGAGCCATCCTGCTGACCGTTGGGGTGTTGCTAGGGATGACCATGCGGTCGGCACTACCCGGGGACACCCTCGATCAGCTTAAGAAGCTCGAAAGTGTCTTTCGGATCATCGACGCAAACTACGTCGATAAAGTCGACCCCTCCAGGCTGGCAGAAGGCGCCATCCAGGGCATGTTGCGGGGCATGGATCCGCATTCCGTCTACATCAGCGCGGAGGATATGGAGCGGGTCAATGAGGAGTTCGATGCTTCCTTCGAAGGCGTCGGCATCTCGTACGAGTTTATCAAGGGGCCGGAGGGCCAGGATACGTTGACTGTGGTCAACGTCATTCCGGGAGGACCGAGTGAGGAAGAGGGGCTCATGAGCGGCGACCGCATTATCGCCGTTGACACGAGTTCAACCATCGGCTGGACTTCGGAGGACGTTCAAAGCCATTTGAAGGGCCCGCGCGGCACGAAGGTGGACGTGACCATACGGCGTCCCGGTTTCCCCCACACGCTCGAGTATACGATTACGCGCGACCGCATCCCTCTGAAAACCATCGACTCGGCCTACATGCTGGACGACCGGACCGGTTACATCAAGATTGACCGGTTCGCGCGCACGACCTATACCGAGTTCTTGCAGGCGATGGACGAGCTCAAGGCGCAGGGAATGGCGCGGCTCGTGCTCGATCTGCGCGGAAATCCGGGCGGCTACATGGACATGGCAGTCAAGATCAGCGACGAGTTCTTGGGAGCAGGCCAGGTCATCGTGTCGGCCAAGAGCCGCCACCCGGAGTACAATCAGGAGTTCGTTGCACGCGGCGGCGACTCCTTCGAGGAGAATCCGGTGATCGTGCTCGTCGACGAGAACTCCGCCTCGGCGAGTGAGATCGTCACGGGCGCGCTACAGGACCACGACCGCGCGCTCGTCGTCGGCCGGCGGACATTTGGCAAGGGGCTGGTGCAGCGTCAGTACACGCTGCCTGACGGCAGCGCCATGCGCCTGACGATCTCGCGCTACTTTACGCCCTCGGGACGGCTCATCCAGACGGCCTACGAAAAGGGCAACAAGGATGCGTACTATGAATCGAAGGTAGATCTGCATGCGCACGATGCAGGCCTCACGACGCAGGAGATCTTGAAAGAGGTTGCGGACTCGCTCAAGTACCACACCGACGCGGGCCGTACCGTCTTTGGGGGCGGGGGAATCCTGCCGGACTACCTCGTGCCGCTGGACTCCGCCTCCGACTTCATCCGGACGATCTTCAGCCTTCAGGTCGAGCCTTCCTTTGCACGATCATGGCTGGATACCCACGGCGATGCCGTGCGGGCGAAGTGGGACGGGCACCAGAAAGGCTTCATCCAAGACTTCCAGGTCACGGACGAGATGGTGGAGGAATTCCTCGATCATGCGCAGAAGTTCAACGTCCACATCGTCGAAGGGGAGAAGCCGGCCGTAGACCAGCGTGACAAGGACGCACCGCACTACTTCACCCGCGCCGAGGTAAGTGAAGATCGGGACGTCATCAAGGCGCGCCTGAAGGCTCAAATCGGCACGCGCCTGTTTGACCGTAGCGTCCAGGCGCCCATCTACAGCACCATCGACACGACCTTAAAACGGGCGATGAGTCTCTGGGACCCGGCCCAGCAGTTAGCCGTTCATTACCCTGCTGGGAACTGAGTATATCGCTGAAGCGCGAGCAGAAGCGCCGTGCTACGGCCGGCACGGCGCTTCCTGTTAGTGCGCCCGGTGTGATGCACGTTCGGCCGCATTGACAGTGCGGCAAGGAATCAATATCATCGCGCTACATAGTCTCTTCCACGGTACAGAGCGAGGGATTCCGTGTTGGAGGTTTCCATGCAACGCGCTCAGGCCGATTCGCAGGAGGTGAGGGTTTATGTCGCTTCTCGCGCAAATCATGCTGCTTCAGCAGCAGGCCGGGGGTGCGGGGCCGATCAATGAGATCCAGTTGCGCTTCAATGAGGGGGGCTTCTATATGTGGCCTATCCTCATCTCGTTCATCCTGGGCCTGGCGATTGCCTTTGAGCGCATCGTCACGCTCAACCTGGCTGACATCGACGCCAGGAAGTTCGTCGCGCGCATGCGCCAGGCACTACGCGATGGTGGCCTGACAGCCGCCGAGGAGGTGTGCGCCCGAACACGCGGTCCTGTAGCCACAATTCTCAGAGCGGGGCTCGCGCGGCATCAGGAAGGGATCGAGGCGGTTGAGAAGGCAGTGCTGGGGTACGGCTCCATCGAGATGGCCTTTCTCGAACGCGGCCTGGTATGGCTGTCTCTGTTCATAAGCGTCGCCCCTCTCTTTGGATTTCTTGGCACCGTTGTGGGGATGGTGGAGGCGTTCGACGCGATCGAACGAGCAGGGGACATATCCGCATCGCTCGTAGCGCGCGGTATCAAAATCGCGCTGCTCACCACGGTCTTCGGTTTGATCGCAGCCATTACCCTCCAGTTTTTCTACAACTACGCGGTGTCCAAGATCGATCGCATCGTGGTGGACATGGAGGAAGCCTCGATCGAACTGATCGATGCGCTCGTCGAACACAACGGGGCAAACGCACTTGCGGCCCCGGCATCGAGCATGGCCCCCCTGGCCGAGCATGCATCCGGTGATACTGAGCCATCGCGCTACTCCGCGCCCGGCCCTGGCATCCAGGCAGACCCGTTTCATAGCACATAGCACAAATCATCAGTAGAAAAAATCGAGCATGCACGTCCTGCTTCTCATCAGCATCTGGGCCTGCATCCTGCTGGTGGCGAGCAGCTTGGTTATTATGTCAGTGTTTGCTGCCCGCGCCGTGCTGATCGGGAAAGTCTCGTCCATATCCGCGTTGATGCTTGTGGCGCCCCTGGGCCTCGGCGCGCTCCTGGCGCTCGTTTTAGGTGAAGTCGTAAGAGGGGCGATTATTGCCTGCGCGGCCGTTCTAGTGCTTACACTGCTGGCCGTTATTGCATCGGGCATTCGCGGATTCTGGGCCGGGTGAGCCGGCTTCCATACGAGCGGCATTAGTCATCACAGACTGGGCATGGCTGGACTACTCAAGAAAAGGCGGCGGCTCGCGGCGGAGATTCCGACAGTCTCCATGGCCGACATCGCATTCCTGCTGTTGATTTTCTTTCTGACCGCGACGACAATCGACGCGGAGCGGGGCATCCGAATACAACTGCCGCCGAAGGTGGGGATCCGTACGCCGCCGCCCCCTCCCGTTGCGGCGCGCGATTTACTCAAGATTCTGGTAGATGAACGCGGGCAGGTGTTCGTCAACGACCGGCCCTCGTCGTATCGCTCGATCCGCAACGTGGTGCAGCAGCACGTCCTCAACAACGGGCGCCTGCCGGAGTATTCGGAGAGTCCCAACCAAGCCATCGTCTCGATCAAGACCCGGAGGGAGACCCGGTACGACGATTACGTCAGGGCGCTGGATGAGGTCTGGATGGCATACCACAAGATGTGGACCACTGAAGCACGGAAGCGAGGATATGCCAGCTACGACGACTATGCGGCGGAGAACGGCACTCCGAACGCCATCGTAAACGCCATCAAGCCCAATATCTCCATCGCTGAACCGGATTCGGCGGGAACAGGCTTCCCGCCGGCGGGCTGAGGGCGGTCGACCGAAACATGAACTCCGGGTACTGCCGTGGCCATTCACTTCGAGCGAAAATATAAGACGAGGCAGGACATTCCGACGACGTCACTGCCGGACATCATCTTTTTGCTCCTCATC